>NZ_SSOK01000012.1:0-274188 GCF_029871195.1 Pseudomonas sp. BN415 | reverse complement strand
CGGACGGCACCACCACCTCGGTGTTCAGCTTCCAGTGGCAGTCCTCCGCCAACGGCACGACCTGGACCAACATCGGCGGTGCCACGTCGGCAAACTTCACCCCCGGCGCATTGCAGGTTGGGTTGATGCTGCGGGTGGTGGCGAGCTTCACGGATGACCAGGGCTTTGCCAACCAGGCTGCGTCGGCGGCGACCGCCGTTATCGGCGGGACGTTCAACGGCGATGGCGGGAACAACATCCTGACCGGTACGGCGGGTGACGATGTGATGAATGGCGGTGGTGGTGACGACACACTTAATGCCGGTGCGGGGAATGATTTCCTGAGCGGCGGTGCGGGCAACGATGTCCTGAACGGTGGTGCGGGTAACGATGCCCTCCATGGCGGCGCTGGCAACGACCAGATGGCGGGGGGGGCTGGAGATGATCTGTATGGCGTTGACAGCGTCGGGGATGTTGTGACCGAGACTGCTGGCGGCGGTAATGATGTCGTGTGGACCTCGTTGTCCACCTACACCTTGCCGGCGAACGTCGAGTTCCTGCGCTACGCCGGTACGGGCCCGTTCACTGGTACGGGTAACGCCCTGGCCAACGACATCGCGGGTAGCGTGGGTAATGACGTGCTCATCGGTGGCGGTGGCAATGACACGTTGGCCGGTGGTGCGGGTAATGATGGTCTCCATGGTGGGGTAGGCAACGACCGGATGGTGGGCGGCGCCGGAGACGACCTGTACGGCGTCGACAGCGCTGGAGACGTGGTGGTCGAGACCACCGGCGAAGGCAATGACGTCGTGTGGACCTCGTTGTCGACCTACACCATGCCGGAGAACGTCGAGTTCCTGCGCTACGCCGGTACGGGGTCGTTCAACGCTACGGGCAATGCCCTGGCCAACAACATCGAAGGTGGAGTGGGCAATGATGTGCTCATAGGGGCGGGAGGCAACGACGTGCTGGCCGCCGGCGTGGGTAACGACGGTCTCCATGGTGGGGTAGGCAACGACTGGATGGTGGGCGGCGCCGGGGACGACCTGTACGGCGTTGACAGCGCGGGAGACGTGGTGATCGAGCTGGCAGGTGGGGGCAATGATGTGGTGTGGACCTCGTTGTCGACCTACACCTTGGCGGCGAATGTCGAACACCTGCGTTACGCTGGCGTGGGGCCGTTCAACGGCACGGGCAACGCCCTGGCCAACAGTATTGCCGGTGGCACGGGTAACGATGTGCTGAGCGGTGGTGGCGGCAACGACGTATTCCAGTTCGGTGCTGGTTTCGGCCAGGACCAGATTCTGGACTTCGACGCCAACCCGGCGGGTGGCCAGGACCGCTTGCATGTAGTGGACCTGGGGATCACCGCGGCGAACTTCGCAGGCAGTGTGGTGATCGCCGGCGTGGGCGCGGATACCCAAGTCACCATCGGCGCTGACAGCATTACCTTAGTGGGCGTGACCAGTGCCAATGTTACCCAGGCGGACTTCATCCTCGGATGAGGAGGCAACCAGCGAGTCAGCGGTAACCGAAAAGGGGTGAAGCACCTGGTGCTTCACCCCTTTTTCATGTCCGGAGAAATTGCCTTTCGCCCCGCTTGATATTTCGAACAGCCGGTGCGTATTTTGTACAAGCCGCCATCCAGAGCGGCTGTAGTGCACAAGGACAATAACCATGACTACCAAAGTCCGCAGCCCGTTCGCCGAGCGACTGGTCGGCGTAGAAGAGATCGAGTGCGTCACCCCTGACCTGAACGGGGTGATGCGGGGCAAGGTGATGACGGGGGAGGGCTTCCTCTCCGGGCGCCGTTTGCAGCTGGCGCGGGGTGTGCTCCTGCAGTGCATCATGGGCGGTTACCCGCCGGCCCGTTTCTATGGCAGCGACGACGGCGATCTGGCCCTGGTCGCGGAGCCTAGCCAGATCCATTGCCTGCCCTGGGCCGATCGGCCACGCGCCTTGGCGATCTGCGATGCCCAGGAGCTGGACGGCCGGCCTTCGGGGTTGTCCACGCGGGGGCTGCTGCGCAAGGTGGTGGAGCGCTATGCCGAACACGGCTGGAAGCCCGTGGTCGCCACCGAGCTGGAGTTCTTTGTCTTCGCGCCCAACCCGAATCCGACGGAGGCTTTCCAGCCGCCACTCGGGCTGGACGGACGCCGTGAGATCGGCTGTTCGGCTTTCAGCGTGTCCTCCAACAATGGCCTGAGGCCGTTCTTCGAGGAGGTCTATCGCGGCATGGAGGCTTTCGGCATGCCCCGCGATACCTTCATGCACGAGATGGGCGTCAGCCAGTTCGAGATCAACTTCCTCCATGGCGACCCGCTGCTGCTCGCGGACCAGACCTTCCTGTTCAAGCATCTGCTCAAGGAGGTCGCGCTCAAGCACGGCATCCAGGTGGTCTGCATGGCCAAGCCATTGGCGCACACGCCGGGCAGTTCGATGCATATCCATCAGAGTGTGGTGACGCTCGACGATGAGGCGAACATCTTCAGCGATACCCAGGGCGAGCCCACCGCGGCCTTTGCCCACTTCATCGGTGGCCAGCAGGCGGCCATGGCCGATTTCACCGCGCTCTTCGCGCCGAACGTGAATTCCTACCAGCGGCTTTGCCACCCTTATGCGTCGCCCAACAATGCTTGTTGGTCCCACGACAACCGGGCGGCGGGCCTGCGTATTCCAGCCAGTGCGCCGGTGGCCAGAAGGGTGGAGAACCGCTTGCCCGGCGCAGATGCCAACCCCTATTTGGCCATTGCCGCCAGCCTGGCAGCCGGGCTCTACGGGATGGAGCAGCAGCTGCAGCCAAGCGCGCCTATCCAGGGCGAGTTCGAGGCACCGGACGAATTGTTGCTGCCCTGTACCCTGCATGCTGCGATCGAGCGTCTGAATCGCAGCGATCTGGCGCGTGAACTGTTCGGCAAGGAGTTCATCGAAGGCTACATTGCTACAAAGACGATGGAGCTCAGCAGCTTCTTCGATGAGATCACGCCTTGGGAACGGCGCATCCTCGCCTCTCAGGTCTGATCGCCCAAGGGCCGTCCGAGCGGTCGGCCCTCCCTGTACATGGAGCCGCCTGGAGCGCCGATGCATCGGATCTGGAAGTCGTTTCGCGCACTGTATTTCGCCACCTTGCTCATGCTGATCGGCTCCGGCCTGCTCAGTACCTACCTGGGTCTGCGCCTGGCCGCGGACAAGGTGGACGGGCTCTGGGTCGGCGCCTTGATGGCGGCCAACTATTTCGGGCTGATCCTCGGCGGCAAGCTGGGGCATCGGCTGATCGCGCGGGTCGGGCATATCCGCGCCTACGTGGCCTGTGCCGGGGTGGTGACGGCGGCCGTACTTGGGCACGGTCTGATCGACCTCCTGCCGGCCTGGCTGTTCATGCGGATGCTGGTGGGCCTGGGAATGATGTGCCAGTACATGGTGATCGAGAGCTGGCTCACCGAGCAGGCCGATGCGAGCCAGCGTGGCCAGGTTTTTGCCGGCTACATGGTGGCGTCCTACCTCGGCCTGGTATTGGGGCAACTGGTGCTGGTCCTGCACCCTGGCCTAGGGCCGGAATTGCTGATGCTGGTGGCCATGTGCTTTGCCCTGTGCCTGGTGCCGGTGGCGCTGACCCGCAAGCTGCACCCGGCGCCTCTGCATCCGGCACCGCTGGAGCCGCGCTTTTTCATCAAGCGAGTGCCGCAATCCATGACCACCGTGCTGGTTTCCGGTTTGGTTATCGGTTCTTTCTACGGTCTGGCGCCGCTCTACGCCACGGCCCAGGGCTTGCCTATCGACCAGGTCGGCCTGTTCATGGGGAGCTGCATCCTGGCCGGGCTCCTCGTGCAGTGGCCGCTGGGTTGGCTGTCGGACCGTCATGATCGCGCGGTGCTGATTCGCAGCACGGCGGCCTTGCTCGCAGTGTCTGCCTTGCCCCTGGCGATCATGCCGACGGCGCCCCTCGAGGTGTTGTTCCCGGTAGGTTTCCTGGTCTGCCTGCTGCAGTTCAGCCTGTACCCGCTCGCGGTGGCGTTCTCCAACGACCATATAGAAGCCGAGCGGCGAGTGTCGCTGACGGCGATGTTGCTGATCACCTTCGGTGTGGGGGCAAGCATCGGCCCGCTGTTGACTGGCGCGCTGATGAAGCAATTGGGGCCCAACATGCTCTATGCATTCGTCTGCTTCTGCGCCACGGTTCTGGTGTTGCGGGTACGACCGGATGCCGTTACCGGGCTACACCGGGTTGACGAGGCTCCGCTGCACCATGTGCCGACCCCGGACAACATGATCAGTTCGCCCTTGGTGGCGGCCCTGGACCCACGGGTCGACGAGAAGGCTGTACACGACCAGATGCAGAACGGGGATATACCCCCGCCGCCAACGGAGCCAACGGAGCCAACCGACGGCACGTCCGCGCAACCTCAGCCCGAAAAATAGTGGCCCAACGCCATATTGTTTTTGCCCAATTATTGACCAGTGTGGCTACCTGAGCTTCAAGCCCGAGGCCTGCCTCGGGACTTCAAGGAGGACCTGGTCATGACGTTGAGCATCTCCCTGCATCTGCTGGCCAGCGCCCCGCAGGCTGGCCAGCTCCATCCCCGACTGGTTCCGGAGTTGGGGGAAGAGGGGGTGAGCCGGTTGCACAGGCAACTGGTGGCACGCGTTCTCAATCTTCCGCCCATGGGCTTCAGTGAGCGGATCTTCTGGATCGAGGATGGCCCGGACGAGGCCCTGGAAGCCCTGGCCGAGGACAATGACTGGATGGTGGTGGGCCAGCCGGTCGGTGATCTGGGGGAGCGAATGCGACGTATCGCTGCCCTGGGCCTCTCCGAGAACGATGCAGTGGTGCTTATCGGCCAGCATTGCCCGATGCTGGATGCCGATTACCTTTCAGCTGCCTGCGAGGCACTGGATCAATATCATGCGGTGCTAGGTCCGACCGAGGACGGACGCTATGTGCTGCTTGGCCTTCGCCGCATTGATCCGCGCCTGTTCGAAGCGATGCCTTGGGGCAGTGACCAGGTGCTGGCCTTGACCTGTGAGCGCCTGCAGGAGCTGGATTGGCAGCACGGACTGTTGCCTTCGCTCTGGGTGTTGGACAGCCCTGAACATCTGCCGCGCCTGGGCCGGTTGGGATTCAAGCTCGGGGTTGCCTGAGCGGGAGCGGAAGCGATTGAAGCTGGCCAGGGGCAGAGACCTGGCCGCCGAGCATGCCTGATCGATCGCTAGAAGAGTTCGTCTTTCTCGAACCGCCGGGCTTCGCGCTGCAGCTGGTAGACGAAGCGCTCGACATTGCGCTGCACCAGGCCGCTCATCTTGTGGAAACGTATTCCAACGAAACTCACGCCGAGCTTCTCGTCGAAATGCAGGTGGCGCAGCTCGACTGGGGTGGTGACCGGGCCTATCGGCATCTTCGCGCTGAAACGCTCATAGACCTGGCCGGGTTGCAGACGGCCATTCAGGTCGCCTTCGAAGCGAAGCTTGCATCCGGTGGCCGAGATATCCAGCATCACACCCTTGACCGGTGACGACATCTTGTCGCCGTCCAACTCGACGGGAACCAGTTGGCTCTGCTTGAGGGGCGCGCGGAAAGCGTTGCGGCGCTGGTGGTAGGTCACTTCATCGGGCAGGGCGCACCAGTAGCAGCGGTCACCCTCGAACTCGCCGACGGTGGCGGGTTGCTGCGTCTCCCAGGCGATTCGCACGCCCTCATGGAAGCTTTCGACCCGGAAGGTCTCGCCGTTCTTCAGGAAGCGTTCGCCGTCGTTCGGGATCAGTTCATCCAGGGCGATCAGGCCGCGGTCGCGGTCAACGTCCACCAGATAGCTTTGGAAGCGCTGGTTACGGTCATGGAAGGTGATGATCAGCGGATCGTGGTGTTGCTGCAGCAGACGAAGGTTGGCCAGGATTTCTACCGGTGCCTTGAGCACTTTTGGGGGCTGTGGGCCGTTCTCTTCGTGGAATGGGTTGGACACGGTCCAGGTCTCTCCAAACGCAAAAGCAGGTCACGCAAAGAGTAGTGGCATCGTGCCTCTATGTCTTTGTGCTTTTCTTGTAGTGTCTTGTCAGGCCTGACTGAGCGGGCGCTGCTGGCCGATTCTAGCGGCAGCCCCTCGGCTGTCATAGAGGCTAGGCGTTTCGCCGCCGCGGAGGATGCCGAGCATGCTGCTGACTGATGCCCGGTTGGCGCGGATCAGGCGGCCATTGCGCTCGTTGGATGCCTTGCAGCGCTCCAGTAGCTCGCCCAGCTCGTCACTGCGATCGAGCAGGTCCTCGCCCAGGGGAGAGGACTCGGCGAGTTTCTGCAGTCCGGCGCGGTCAGCGCTGAGTTGAAGGTTGGCCAACAACTGGCTGCGTTGGCGGCCATGCTGGTCGAGCTGGGCGAGAAGAGGCTGCTTGTCGGCAAGCAGCTTTTCGAGGCGGGTGAGATCGCGCTCGCCTATGGCCTGGAATTCTTCGTCCATCAGCTCAAGCAAGCGTTGGGCGTGGCCGATATCGTCGGTGAACAGTTGAAGCAGGTTGGTGTCGTGCATACGCGCTCTGGGGCCTAGCGTCCAAGTTCCCCAGCGCTGCCCGTGGACTAGCGCTGGGATTCGAAGTTCAGCAGCTTGCTGGCCACGCGCTTGCTGTCGACCTGGTAAGAGCCGTCGGCAATGGCCTGCTTGAGTTTTTCCACACGCTCCTTGTCCACCTCGGGCAGGTC
This sequence comes from Pseudomonas sp. BN415, assembly GCF_029871195.1. Taxonomy (NCBI): domain Bacteria; kingdom Pseudomonadati; phylum Pseudomonadota; class Gammaproteobacteria; order Pseudomonadales; family Pseudomonadaceae; genus Pseudomonas; species Pseudomonas sp. BN415. The sequence continues at coordinate 267,524 of NZ_SSOK01000012.1, read as the reverse complement.
GCGCAGTTTTTCGCCGGCTTTCTGCAACACCTGAGCTTCGCTGCTCAGTTGCACGGATTCGCCGCTCTTGGCAGCTGGAGCCTGCTCGCCGGTATTCTGGGTCGATGCAGTCTGGCCGCTGGTGACGGTTTCGCTCTTGCCGGCCTGGGTGCTGCCGGTACGCCCCGTGTTTGCGGGCGTGGGGCCGTTATTGAGCCGGTTGAAGTCGATAACCATGATGCTGAACCTCGGACGCTAGTTGGACGCTTACCGTTTTATCGGCCCTGTCCGGGATAACTTTAGAAAATTCTTCAGTGCTGGTTGAGTTTAGGAAATCAGCCCACTTTGGCGCCAGCGGTATCATGCCTACATGTCCACTTCGACCTGGCCCGGGCGCTTGACGCGTGCCCTGATCACACGGCCGGAACTCAGGTTGCGAACCCGGATCTGCTCGCCCGGCGCACCGTTGGCCAGCGCCTCGCCGGGCATCCGGACATTGATTGCCGGACTTTGGGCGCTGATCACCACCTGATCGCCCTTGCTCACCACCTCGGCCTGCTGCAGGTGAAGCGGTGCCAGTACCTGGTCGGGGAGCAGGGTGCGGGTGGTCTTCTGGCCGACGATCTGTCCCGGATCGCTCAGGAATCCCTGGTTCAGGGTACCCACGTCGCGCTCAGCCACCGTCACATCCTGAGGCCCGATGGGTGCTCCACGGCGCAACGGCCGGGTGACGACAACCACATCGCGATACAGCTTCACCTGAGCCGGTACGAACACGGTCCAGGGCGAACTGCCGTCACAGCGGATTCGAACGGTGACGCGCCCCAGCGGCTGTGCCGGGCTTTCCAGCTGGCTCGTCAAATCCTTGTCGCACTCCGCGAGGCGCAGCCGCGGATCGAGGCGGTTGACCTGGATTTCGCTGCGACCCTGGATATTGCTCCGTTGCAGATATTCTTCGACGGCATACTCAAGAAAGCCCTCGGCCGTGCCGATAAGCACCTCAGGCGACGTCACCGTTGCACTCGACGCCGGACTGTAGCCGAGACAGCACAAAGCGGGTAAAACAGCCGCAAGCGATTTGCGGCGTTTTGCCATCAGGTGTCGGAAAAGCGTCGTCATAGCGTTCATGCAAACTGAGAAGCAAGGCTCGTGCCGCCCGCTAGTCTGAAGCGGGCGTTCAATGGCTTGTAATAGGAGTCTGGTCATGGCCGGAGTTTTGGATTCGGTTAACCAGCGTACCCAACTGGTTGGGCAGAACCGCCTGGAACTGTTGCTGTTCCGTCTCGACGGATCGCAGCTCTACGGGATCAACGTGTTCAAGGTGAAGGAGGTGCTGCAGTGCCCCCGCCTCACCCTGATGCCCAAGTCCAGCCCGGTGGTACGCGGGGTCGCCAATATTCGTGGGGGTACCATTCCGATTCTCGACCTGTCCATGGCGACCGGGCGCAGGGGCCTGGATGACCTGAAGAACAGCTTCGTCATCATCACGGAATACAACACCAAGGTGCAGGGTTTCCTGGTGCGCTCGGTGGAGCGCATCGTCAACATGAACTGGGAGGAGATCCATCCGCCACCCAAGGGAACCGGGCGCGATCACTACCTGACGGCGGTTACCCGGGTCGACAAGCAGTTGGTGGAAATCATCGACGTCGAGAAGATCCTCGCCGAAGTGGCCCCTACCTCCGAGGTGGTGTCCGAAGGCGTGATCGACATCGAGACCCAGAGCAAGGCCGTCAGCAAGCGGGTCCTGATCGTCGACGACTCCTCTGTTGCGCGCAAGCAGGTGGTCCGCTGCCTGGAAACCGTCGGCGTCGAGGTCAAGGCCCTGAACGACGGGCGCCAGGCCTACAACTACCTGCGTGAAATGGTGGAGGAGGGCAAGGCACCGGATCAGGAACTGCTGATGATCGTTTCCGACATCGAGATGCCGGAGATGGACGGCTACACCCTGACGGCCGAAATCCGCAACGATCCGCGCATGCAGAAACTGCATATCCTCCTGCATACTTCGCTTTCCGGTGTGTTTAACCAGGCGATGGTGAAGAAGGTGGGGGCGGACGATTTCCTCGCCAAGTTCAAGCCGGACGACCTGGCGGCACGGGTAGTAGAACGCATCAAGGTTACGGATGGGGGCTGATGACTCGGCCCCCTGACATGGAAATAGATTCGTGAGGCGCCCTTAGTGTCTTCAGGTAATGTTGAGTTCGAGCAGTTCCGGGTGTTCCTGGAAAAGACCTGCGGCATTCTGCTGGGCAGCAACAAGCAGTATCTGGTTTCCAGCCGGCTGAACAAGCTGATGGAGCAGAATGGCATCAAGACCCTGGGTGAACTGACCCAGCGCATCCAGGGCTTCTCCCGCGGCGGCCTGCGTGAACAGGTCATCGATGCCATGACGACCAACGAAACCCTCTGGTTTCGAGATACCTATCCCTTCGAGGTGCTGAAAAGCCGGGTGTTGCCCGAGCTGATCAAAGCCAATCCGAACCAGCCACTGCGAATCTGGTCGGCGGCCAGCTCGTCGGGGCAGGAACCTTTCTCCATTTCCATGGCGATCGACGAGTTCGAGAAAGTCAACCTTGGCCAGCTCAAGGCGGGTGCGCGCATCGTCGCCACCGACCTGTCCAGCTCCATGCTTGCCGCCTGCAAGGCGGGGGAATATGACAGCCTGGCCATGGGCCGTGGCCTGTCGCAGGAGCGCCTGACCCGCTACTTCGACCCGAAGGGGCCGGGGCGCTGGGTGGTGAAGCCGGCCATTCGCAGCCGCGTGGATTTCCGCCCGCTGAACCTGCTGGACAGCTATGCGGCGCTGGGCAAGTTCGACATCGTCTTCTGTCGTAACGTGCTGATTTACTTCTCCGCAGACGTGAAGAAGGACATCCTCACCCGCATCCATGCCACCCTGAAGCCCGGCGGCTATCTGTTCCTCGGCGCCTCCGAGGCGCTCAACGGTTTGCCGGACCACTACCAGATGGTCCAGTGCAGCCCGGGGATTATCTACAAAGTGAAATGAACGAGGGAGGCCAATGGCCTCCCTCTTCGTTTGTACACCGCTGACGTAGCCCGGATGCAATCCGGGGATGATGCGCAGGACTTTCCCGGATTCCATCCGGGCTACAGGGCTCACACCAGGGTCAGCGTCACGTTGATGTTCCCGCGCGTTGCGTTGGAGTACGGGCAAACGATATGCGCCTTGTCCACCAGTTCCTTTGCCGCCTGCTTGTCCAGCCCGGGCAGGGAGATCTTCAGTTCGACCTCGATGCCGAAGCCAGTGGGCAAGGTGCCGATCCCCACCGCTCCTTCTATATAGGTGTCCTCGCTCAGGGTGATCTTTTCCTTGCCGGCAACGAACTTGATGGCGCCGAGAAAGCATGCCGAATAGCCGGCGGCGAACAATTGCTCGGGATTGGTGCCGTCACCGCCGGGGCCGCCCAGTTCCTTGGGCGTGGTCAGTTTCACATCCAGCACGCCGTCAGAGGACACGGCGCGGCCTTCACGGCCGCCGTAGGCTTCGGCGTGGGCGGTATACAGGGCTTTCTCGATGGGCATGAGAGGTCTCCGGATTGGTGGCAGAGACCAGCAAGCCTAGTCAAAGGATTCGACCTGCTCACATCCGTCTGACTGAAGGCAGTCTTTCAACTGGTCAGCCAGTCAATGAACAGGGCGAACAGCTCTGCCTGGGAGCCGATCTCCAGCTTGGTGTAGAGATTCTTGCGGTGCATGCGTACCGTTTCCGGGGATATCTCCAGCACCTTGGCGCTGGACTTGGCCGAGTGGCCGCGCAGCAGCAGGTGGGCGATTTCCCGTTCGCGCTCGGTCAGGCGGTCGCTGCCGAAGTTCATGAATGCGGCACGAATCTGCTGGTTGAACGCGGCGGGCATGGGGCTATGCAACGGCTCTGGGCTTCGGCCATCCAGGCTGCGGGCCAGGCCGCCGCGCTCGTCGAACTGGCGGAGCAGCTCGCGTACCAGGGGTTCTGCGGCTCGCAGCAAGTCCAGTTCGGCGCTGCTGAAGCATGCACCGCTGCGGCCCTGGTAGACGCAGAGGGAGACCTTGCGTTGGCCGCCGAGGTCGACGATGAAATGGGCGTCTTCCACCGAGCCGCACTTGAGGTAGTAGGTGCGGTAGTACTCGCTGTTGAAGAAGTCGTCCGGGGCGATTTCCGAGAGGTGATAGAAGCCTTCCGCCAATCCATTCTCAAGGGCCAGGCAGAAGGGGTCGAGCATGTAGCCACGGGCGTAGTAACGCTCGATCAGCGCCTCGCGGTACTCCGTCGGGATACCACGCTGGTAGAGCGGGCGAGGTGGCAGGCCCTTGCATTCCAGCCCGAGCAGTATCGACTCGATGGGCACCAGGCTGGCCAGCGCGTCGGCCAGGCGTTCGCAGAACGTCGGTTCGCCGACATTGAGCATGGCCTGCGCCAACCCTGCATGCCAGGCATGCAGGGTGGCGAGGGTCGGGGTTTGGGGCGCAGTGCTGTCAGTCATGCCCGGCAGTCTACTGGCGCCATCCGGCCGCTGCAAAACGCCGTCATCGGCCCGCATAGTCACCGCTGCGCTGCAGGTCGGCAGCGGTTTCCAGGATGGCTTCGCGCAGCGTCTCGACAATTTCGTCGACCTGGGCGCGGGTGATGGTCAGTGGCGGCGACATCACGTTCAGATGCACGATCGGTCGTACCAGCAGGCCGCGCTTCTGTGCCCGCAGGTGGATCTGCTCGCCGATGTTCAGCTCATCGGGGAACAGCGTCTTGCTGGCCTTGTCGGCGACGAACTCGACGCAGGCCATCAGTTTCTGGCACCGCACGCTGCCCACCAGCGGCAGGTCGGCCAGGCTTTGCAGTCGCTCCTCCAGGTAAGCGCCCACTTCGTTCACCTGGGCCAGCAGGTTTTCCCGCTGGATGATCTCGATGTTCTTCAGCGCGCTGACGCAACTCACCGGGTGCCCGCTGTAGGTGAACCCATGGCTGAAGCAACGGCCCTTGCCCGGTTCGCCGATCACCTGCCAAATGCGGTCGGAGAAGATGCAGGCACCCAGCGGCAGGTAACCGGAGGTCAGGCCCTTGGCCGTGGTGATGATGTCCGGTATCACGCCGAACACATCCTCCGAGGCGAAGAAGGCGCCGAGTCGGCCAAAGGAGGTCACCACCTCGTCCGAGACATAGAGCACGTCGTGGCGTTGGCAGACCTCCCACATGCGCTTGTGGTAGCCGGCCGGCGGAATGATCACACCGCCCGAACCCATGATCGGCTCGGCAAAGAACGCCGCCACCCGATCTGCGCCCAGGGTGAGGATCTTGTCCTCGAACTCGTTCACCAGGAAATCCAGGAACTGCGCTTCGTCCATGCCCTCTGGGGCGCGGTAGGGATTGGGGCAGGAAATGTGGTGGATGCGATCCTTGAGGAAATCGAACTCCGCCGGCCGGTCCGCTGCCTTGCCGCCCAGGGACATGGTCAGGTAGGTGGAGCCGTGGTAAGCGTTGATCCGGGTGATGACGTGCTTCTTCGCCGGCAACCCACGGCAATTCTGGTAGTACTGCACCAGACGGTAGGCGGTATCCACAGCAGTGGAGCCACCTGTGGTGAGGAACACGTGGTTGAGATCACCGGGCGCCAGTTCGGCGAGCTTTTCGCAAAGCTCGATGGCAGTGACGTTGGCCATGTCGCAGAAGGGATTTGAGTAGGCCAGGCGGCGCACCTGGTCGGCGATGGCCTCGGCCATTTCCTCGCGGCCCAGGCCGATGTTGGTGCACCACATGCCGCCCACGGCGTCCAGGTAGCGATTGCCGGCCGTGTCGAAGATATAGGCGCCGTCGCCAGCGGCGATGTTCAACGCACCATTCTCCCGGTGGTCGTCGAAGACGTGATAGCCGTGCATGTAGTGCGCCTTGTCGGCGGCCACCAGGCGCTCATTGTCGAACTGGGCGAAAAAGTCGGCGTTTGGGGTGTTCATGTTCTTTACCTCTGATACAGGGCAGTTCAAATCACTTGCCGGTCTTGACCGCATTCCAGGTGCGGGTGATCAGGCGCATGGCCTTGGGCGGCTGCGGTTTCTGGGTGAAGAGCCGGGCGCGGGTCGCGTCGTCGGGGTAGATCGCCGGGTCGTTGCGCACCTCGGCGGCTACCAGCGGGGTGGCGGCCTCATTGCTGTTGGCATAACGGATGTAGTTGGTGACCTGGGCGATCACCTTGGGCTGCAGCATGTATTCGATGAACCGATGGGCGTTCTCCACATGGGGCGCGTCCTTGGGGATGTAGAAGTCATCGAACCAGATCAGCGAGCCTTCCTTGGGTATGAAGTAGTCCAGCTTCACCTTGGCGCCAGCCTCGGTGGCGCGGGCCTGGGCCGTGGCGTAGTCGCCGGACCAGGTCATGGCGATGCACTGGTCGCCGTTGGCTAGGCCGTTGAGGTAGCTCATGGAGTCGAACTTGCGGATATAGGGGCGCACCTTCATCAGCAGGTCCTGGGCGGCCTTGAGGTCGTCGGGCTCCGCGCTGTTAGGGTCGCGACCGAGGTAGGCCAGGGCGAGCGGTAGAACATCCGTGGGCGAGTCGATCAGGGTCACCCCGCAATCGGCGAAGCGCGACACCACCTCGGGGTCGAAGATCATCGCCAGGGAGCCAATGGGCGCATCGGGCATGCGCGCCTTGATCATGTCCACGTTGTAGGTGATGCCGTTGCTGCCCCAGGTGTAGGGCGCCGAGTAGGTCACGCCCGGATCGAAGTGTTCCAGGCTGGCCAGGACTTGCGGGTCCAGGTTGCTCCAGCTCGGCAGGCGGCCCTTGTCCAGCGGCTGGAAGACCCCCGCCTTGAGCAGTGGTGGCACCAGGGCGGCGTTGAGCACCACCAGGTCGTAGCCGGAGCGACCCGGTAGCAGCTTGCCCTGGACCGTTTCGTAGGAATCGAAGGTGTCGTAGACCACCCTGATGCCGGTGGCTTTCTCGAACTCGGCGAGGGTGTGCTCGCCGATGTAATCCGACCAGTTGTATAGACGCAGGGTATTGCCATCGTTCGCTGGGCTCAGGGCCGGCAACAGGATGAGGGTCGTGCCAAGTGCTGCAACCAGTGTCTTGCGCATGTCGGTTCCGCCTGTATTGTCGTTATCGGGTCACCTGGGGCTACTCTCCGCCGGTTGCCAGGATGCAGCCATAACCCGAACGGGTAGGTGCAATTCACTTCCTCCTGTACAGTCGTTCAGATTGGCTATGTCTGCGTAAAGTGTTGAAGGTCCCGGAATCCCTTGTAGGAGCTAGCTTGCTAGCGAACGCGGACATTTTCGCCAGCAAGCTGGCTCCTACAGGCGTCCAGGTTCACCGGTTGCCGTCTAGCAACAGCTAACGCAGACATAGCCTTCAGATTCGCCGTATCACCACAGGAGCTTTCGGCATGACGACCCAGGATGTGCGCTACTCCCGTCTGGACCCCGAGTTGCGCAAGGCCCACCTGATCGAAGCGACCCTCACCTGCCTGAAACGGCATGGCTTCCAGGGCGCGTCGATTCGCAAGATCTGCGCCGAGGCCGGGGTCTCCGTAGGGCTGATCAACCACCACTACGCCGGTAAGGACGAACTGGTCGCCGAGGCGTACCTGGCCGTGACCGGGCGGGTGATGAAGCTGCTCCGTGATGCCATCGACGAAGCCCAACCCAGTCCGCGAGCACGGCTGTCGGCGTTCTTTCGGGCATCCTTTTCCGCGGAGTTGCTGGACCCGCAACTGCTGGAGGCCTGGCTGGCCTTCTGGGGCGCGGTGAAGACCGCCCAGGCCATCAACTCAGCCCATGATCAGTCCTATGGCGAGTACCGCGCCATCCTCGCCAAGTCGCTCAGCGAACTGGCGATAGAGGAGCGCTGGCAGGGATTCGATGCGGAATTGGCGGCCATCAGCCTGAGTGCGCTGCTCGACGGCCTCTGGCTGGAGTCCGGGCTGAATCCGCAAACCTTCACGCCGGAGCAGGGCGTTCTGATCTGCGAGGCCTGGGTGGACGGCCTCCAGGCCGGTGGCGTACAGCGGTTTCTGCGGCCCGTCGGGGTCTGTTGATCGGTCGTTCAACTGGCGATAACCTCCAGCCACCTCCAACAATAAGAACGCCCCGCCTGAACGCGGAGGCGGAGGACAATTGCAATGGCTCCCAGTGTGCTGATCGTCGACGACGATCCGCTGATTCGTGAACTGCTCCAGTCCTACCTGGCCCAGGAGGGCTATCAGGTGCGTTGCGCCAGCACGGCCGAACAGGCGGAAGCCTGCCTGGCGGAAGCGCCGGTTGACCTGGTGATGCTGGACATCCGACTGCCCGGAAAGGATGGCCTGACCCTCACCCGCGAACTGCGGGTGCGCTCCGAGGTCGGCATCATCCTGATCACTGGCCGCAATGACGAAGTCGACCGTATCGTTGGCCTGGAGTGCGGCGCGGACGATTACGTCGTCAAACCCCTGAACCCCCGCGAGCTGGTGTCTCGCGCCAAGAACCTGGTACGCCGTGTACGCCATGCCCAGCAGCCCGCCGCGCCGGCCAATGGCCAATTGAAACGCTTCTCCGATTGGAGGCTGGACAGCGACCGGCGCCGCCTGATCGATCAGGATGGCAGTGAAACCCTGCTCACCCACGGTGAGTTCCAGCTACTCAGCGTCTTCCTGCGCAACGCCGGGCACACCCTCAGCCGCGACCAATTGATGGACCAGATCCGCAACCGCGAGTGGTTGCCCAACGACCGCTCCATCGACGTGCTGGTTGGCCGCCTGCGTCGCAAGTTGCGCGACGACCCGGCCGAACCCCAATTGATCATCACCATCCACGGCGCGGGCTACCTGTTCACCGCCACGGCCAGCGCTGCCTGAGCCCATGCTGCGTTTCTGGCTGCTGGCCTTCCTGCTGCTCTGTGGCGCCGCCCAGGCCGCGCCTGCGGTGCGTTACTGCGATTATCCGGTCTACCCGCCCATCTCCTGGAGCGACGGTAAGCAGGTACGGGGCCTGGCACCGACTGTGGTCAAGGCCGTGTTTACTAACCTCGGCCTGGACGTGGAGATGGTTGTACTGGGCAACTGGAAACGTTGCCTGCTGGACGCCGCCCAGGGGCGAGTGGATGTGGTGCTGGCCTACCGCACGCCACAGCGTGACAGCGACCTGCTATTCGCCAACGTGCCGGTCCTGCGCGAGGAGGTTGCAGTCTTCTACAACACTCGGCGCCCGCTTCAGGTAGACACGCTGGAAGACCTTGCCCGTTATCGTGGCGGCCTGCTTTTTGGTGAAAGCTACGGCGAAGCCTTCGACCAGACCGTGGCCCGTGTCGGCAACATCGAATGGGTTTCCGATAGCCAGCAGAACTTCGGCAAGCTGATTCGTGGCCGCATCGACTTCATCCCCCATGAGCGGCGCACGGGCCTGCTGTACATCGAACATTTGCCGGGAGGTGGTGACATCCGCGCACTTCCCATGACCCTGGCTGTGGACCATTTGCGCCTTGGCGTATCGCGGCATTCGCCCCTGGCCGGGCGCATGCCGGACATCGACCGCGAGCTGCAACGCCTGACCGACCGCGGCGATATCGAGCGCTGGCTGGCGGAGAGCGAAGCCACCTACCGCGACATGATCGCCCAGCCGGAGCCGCGTCGATGACCGAACTGAAACCCACCAATGGCCTGTTGCGCCGGCTCCTGCTGTTCATCCTGTTGTTCAGTCTTTGTTTCACGCTGGTGGCCAGTGCCGTGCAACTGCACCTGGAGTATCGCCGCGAGATGCGTGATATCGAAGCACGCCTGGAGCTGATCCGTGTCGGCTATCTGGCGAGCTTCGAACGCAGCCTCTGGGACCTCAACCAGGAACAACTGAAAATGCAGCTGCGCGGTCTGGCGGACTTTCCCGATATAGCCTTGGTACGCCTGACCAGCAGTGACTTCGACTTGCAGGAGGGCGCCAGCGCACTCGCCGGACCGCTTCGCCGCGAGCGCTTTCCGCTGTCCTACCAACCGCCCAGTGGCGAGCGTCGCCAGCTTGGAGAACTGGAAGTCGCCATCGACCTCGGCGCCGTTTATCAGCGCCTGTATGCCACCGGCCTGACCAGCTTGCTCTGGATGGGGACGTTCCTCTGTGGCCTGGCGGTGGCGCTGTCGTTTCTGTTTCACCGCCTCGTCACCCGCCACTTGCGGGTAATGGCTGACTTCGCTCGACGCATCGGTGCTGGTGACTGGTACGAAGCGCTGCGCCTGGATCGCCGGGCCGGGCGCGGCGCCGACGAGATTGACACGGTCGCCCAGGCCCTGGACGACATGCGTCGCGCCATCCTCGATGACATCCGGCGTCGCGAAGATGACCGCGCCGCACTGCAGGGGCTGGTGGAGCGGCGCACCGCCAGCCTCCAGCGAGCCAAGGAGGAAGCCGAGGCGGCCAATCTCGCCAAGTCTCGCTTCCTTGCCACCATGAGCCATGAAATCCGCACGCCGCTCAACGGCATCCTGGGCATGGCAGAACTGCTGCGCGGCGCGGCCCTGGGCGAGCGCGACTGCAAGCGCCTGGAGGCTTTGCACAAGGCCGCCGAAGGCCTGCTGGCAATACTCAACGAAGTACTTTATTTCGCGCGACTGGAGGAGGGCGAAGGCCGCCCCGAGCTGGTCGACTTCTCCTTGGCGGCGCTGCTCGACCAGGTGCTGACCCTGCTGGAACCCAAGGCCAGTGCCAACGGCACCATCCTGCGCTCGCGCATCGATGCGCACGTGGCGACTCAGTGTCATGGCGCCGAGCAGTTCTTGCGTCAGGTGCTGTGTAACCTGTTGGCGAACGCGGTGAAGTTCACCGAGGAAGGAGAGGTGCTCGTGGAGGTCCGGCAGCTCGAGGGTCTCGAGGGCGCGCAGCGCCTGCGCATCAGCGTCACGGATGACGGCATCGGCATTGCCCCGGACATGCAGGCGAAAATCTTCGAGCGCTTCACCCAGGCCAGCGAGACCGTCGCCCAGCGCTATGGCGGCACCGGCCTGGGCCTGGCCATCAGCAAGCGGCTGGTGGAGCTGATGGACGGGCGAATCGGCGTGGACAGTCGGGAAGGCGAGGGCAGTTGTTTCTGGTTCGAGCTGACCTTGCGGGCCGCGCAAGGACAACCCAGCGAAATGACCGTCGCACCGCTCAGTCCCGCGTTGGACGTGTTGGTGGTGGAGGACGTGGCCCTCAACCGCGAAGTGGTGAGTGGATTGCTGGAGCGCGACGGTCACCGCGTCACCCTGGCGGAAGATGCTGCGCCGGCCCTGATGCTTTGTCGGCAGCGGCGCTTCGACCTGATCCTGCTGGACCTGCACTTGCCGGGCATGGCGGGCACCGAGTTGTGTCGGTTGATTCGACGCGATGAGGAGGGCGTCAACCGTGATACCCGCATCCTCGCGTTTACGGCCAGCCAGCAACCTGCGCTGGTGCGCAGTTGCCTGGACGCCGGCATGCAGGGCGCTCTGGCGAAGCCGCTGAAACTCGACGACTTGCGCCGTGCTTTGGCCGGACAGGCGCTGCGGCCGGCGGAGGAGGTTGATGCCGAACTGCTGGATGGACGATTGCTCGACACCCATCGCAGCCTGCTCGGCGAGCAGAAGCTCCAGGGGCTGCTGGACCTGCTGCGGCGCATGCTCGACGAGCATCGGGACGATTTGCTCGACGCCCTGGTCGCACAGGACTGCGCCGAAGTCGGGCACCTCGCCCACCGTCTGGCTGGCAGCAGCGAGTCCCTGGGTTTGCGCGCCCTGGCAGCCTGCTTGCGGCAATTGGAGGCGATCGCCCTGGCCGGCGACGGCACGGCCTTGCCGGCACTCAAGCCGAACCTGGAAGCGCTGTTATCGCGCTCCACTCTGGCCCTGGATGGGGTGTTGCAGTCGGCCGGCTGAAATCGAACAAATTCCTTACGACTTTTTACAACTTCGATCCCGGTATTCAACGGCGTCTTACAAGTCGTTCCAATAATCGGTCTGAACCGCGTCCAACGCGGTCCCCGTGGCCTATTGGAGACAAGAATAATGACCCGCAAAGCCCGCCTCTCCCGTCGTCGCCTCCACCTGGAGGTGCTGCATGTCTGAAGAACGCATCCAGCTCACCCGCGCGCTGAAAAGCCGTCACATCTTCATGCTGTCGCTGGGCGGCGTGATCGGCACCGGCCTGTTCATGGGCTCGGGCGTCACCATCAACCAGGGAGGTCCGGCTGGCGCCGTGCTGGCCTACCTGGTGGCTGGTGTTCTCATGTATCTGGTGATGGTCTGCCTGGGCGAACTGTCGGTGCAGATGCCGGTTTCCGGTTCCTTCCAGGCCCACGCCACCCGTTACATCGGGCCGGGAACCGGGTTCATGATCGGCTGGGTCTACTGGATGAGCTGGGCCACCACCGTTGGCCTGGAGTTCACCGCCGCTGGCATGCTGATGACGCGCTGGTTCCCGGATGTCCCCATCTGGTACTGGTCGGCGCTCTTCGTGGCCGTGCTCTTCTCCCTGAACGCCCTGGCCACTCGTGCCTTCGGTGAAGCCGAGTACTGGTTCTCCGGAATCAAGGTTGCGGCCATCCTCGGTTTCATCGTCGTTGGTCTGCTCGCCATCTTCGGCGGCCTGCCGCTGGCCAGCGGCGAGCCGGCCCCCATGTTCTCCAACCTGATCGGCGACAGCCTGTTCCCCAACGGCATTTCCGCTGTGTTCGCTGTGATGATGGCGGTGGTCTACGCCTTCCAGGGCTGCGAAATCATGGGCGTGGCAGCCGGCGAAACCGACCAGCCGGAAAAGAGCATTCCCCGCGCCGTGCGCAATGTGGTGTTCCGCGTACTGATCTTCTACGTGCTGGCCATTGTCGTGCTCTCGGCCATCGTGCCCTGGCAGGAGGCCGGGCTGATGGAAAGCCCCTTCGTCCAAGTGTTCGATATGGTCGGCATTCCCTTCGCCGCCGATTTGATGAACTTCGTCATCCTCACCGCCATTCTCTCGGTCGGTAACTCCGGTCTCTACGCCTCCACCCGCATCCTCTGGGCAATGTCCAAGACCGGCATGGCGCCGCGTGGCTTGGCCCGGCTCAGCAAGCGAGGTGTGCCGCTCAATGCGCTGTCCGTCACCCTCTGTTTCGCCCTGGTTTCTCTGTTGACCAGCTTCATCGCCGCCGACACCCTGTTCATGGTGCTGATGGCCATCAGCGGCATGGCCGGCACCGTGACCTGGATCGTCATCGCCCTGGCCCAATACCGCTTCCGCCGTGAGCTGTACAAGTCAGGTGGCACGGTGCGGGACCTCAAGTACGCCGCCCCCTTGTTCCCGCTGATTCCGCTGGCCTGCATCCTGTTGTGCAGTTCGCTGTTCATCTTTCTGGCCATGGACCCGACCCAGCGCCCGTCGCTCTATTGGGGCTTCGGCTTCATCGGGGTCTGCTACGCGGCGTACTACGTCCTGCAGTACAAGCGCCAGCGCAGCACGGTGATTGCGCCCGCCGCCTGATGGTCCGGTGCCTGCCTGATTCGCGATTACGTCGGCACCCACAGGAAAACACCAACAACGCCCGCTCCCCCTTGGGGAGCGGGCTGGGTGAGGATTCCTGACCTCGCACCACCTCCCACCTGCATCACGGGCAGTCTGCCTCCCCAGGAATCCGGGTTTCGAGTTGTTCGAAGATGTAACAACTCTTCGGCTCGGCTTCTGTCTTGTTTTGAAAAACCTTTTAAAAACAATCTGATAGAGAGGGTGTTCCTCCGTTACATACCCCATTTGGGCAGGATTGCCGGCTTCCTGAACACTCGTTTAGGATCGCTGCAACTTCCCAACCTCACTAGCAAAGACAACAAGACGAGGGCTCCCATGACTACCCTGCTCAGCCAGGTCGAAGCCGGCATCGCCCGGATCACCCTGAATCGCCCGCAACAGCGCAACGCGCTGGATATACCCACCCTGAAATCCCTGCATGCGCTTCTGGATTCGCACGAGGCTGATCCGGCCGTACGCGTAGTGGTACTGAGCGGGGCGGGGCGCAGTTTCTGCGCGGGCGCGGACCTTGCCGAGTGGGCTGAAGCCGATGCCCGTGGCGCTCTGGAAACCTACGGCTGGACTGAAACCGCCCACGCGCTGATGACTCGCCTCCACGGTCTGGCCAAGCCCACCATTGCCGCCATCAACGGCACGGCCGTCGGTGCGGGGATGGACCTGACCCTGTGCTGCGACTTCCGTATCGCCGCTGCTTCGGCCCGCTTCAAGGCCGGCTACACCGGCATGGCCTATTCACCCGACGCGGGCGCCAGTTGGCATCTGCCGCGCCTGATCGGTGCCGAGCAGGCCAAACGCCTGCTGTTCCTCGACGAGCTCTGGGGCGCCGAGCGTGCCCTGGCCGTTGGCCTGGTGGGCGAAGTTTGCGCCGACGAGCGACTTCAAGAAGTCGCAGGTGAACTGGCCTCTCGCCTGGCAGCCGGCCCGACCTTTGCGTTCACCCAGACCAAGGCGCTGATTCGCGACGGCGCCAGCCGCAATCTGGCCCAGCAACTGGAGGCCGAGTTGGCCGCCGGTCTGCTTTGCGGTCGCAGCGAGGATGCGGCTGAAGCCTTGCGCGCCGTTGCCGAAAAGCGCGCTCCCCAATTCACCGGCCGCTGATGCGCCGAATCCGCCAAAGGACCTAGCCATGAACTTCCAACTGACCCAGGAACAGGAAATGCTTGTCGACGCGGTGCGTGCCTTCGTCGACAAGGAACTGCTGCCCCACGAAGAGGCCGTGGACCGAGCTGATGCCGTGTCTCCGGAGCTGGCTGCGGAAATTCGCGGCAAGGCGCTGGCTGCCGGTTTCTACGCCTTCAACATGCCGGAAGAGGTGGGGGGCGGTGGCCTGGATTACCTGTCCCAGGCCCTGGTGGAGCGTGAACTGTCCAAGGTGTCCTGGGCGCTGCACGTGTTCGTAGCGCGGCCCTCGAAGATCCTCATGGCCTGCAAGGGCGAGCAGATCCAGCAGTACCTGTTGCCGAGCATCCAGGGCGAGAAAATCGACTGCTTCGCCCTCACCGAGCCGGGGGCCGGCTCCGATGCCAACTCCATCAAGACCCGCGCTGCGCGCGAGGGCGACGACTTCGTGCTGAACGGCAGCAAGCACTTCATCAGCCATGCCGGCCATGCGGACTTCGCCATCGTTTTCGCTGTCACCGATACCTACGAGCACAACGGCAAGAAGCGCAACGCCGTGACCGCCTTCCTGGTGGACAAGGGGACTCCGGGCATGACCGTCCGCCGTGGTCCCAGGTGCGTGAGCAACAAGGGTTACCACACCTACGAAATCTTCTTCGATGACTGCCGCGTGCCAGCCTCCAAAGTCCTCGGTGAAGTCGGCAAGGGTTGGGAAGTGGCCAACGCCTGGCTCACGGCGGGGCGCGTGATGGTTGCCGCCAACTGCGTCGGCCAGGCCCAGCGTGCCCTCGACTTGTCTCTGCAATGGGCAGCCGACCGCAAGCAGTTCGGTCAGCCCATCGGCAGCTACCAGGGCATTTCCTTCAAGCTCGCCGACATGGCCACGCAGATTCGTGCCGCCGAGCTGATGACCCTGCACACGGCCTGGAAGATGGATCAGGGCACCATGACCGACGGCGAAGCCGGCATGGCCAAGCTGTTCGCCAGCGAGGTGCTGGGCAAGGTGGCCGACGAGACCGTGCAGATTTTTGGCGGCATGGGCCTGATGGATGAAGGCCCGGTGGAGCGCATTTGGCGCAACGCGCGAATCGAGCGGATCTGGGAAGGCACCTCGGAAATCCAGCGCCACATCATTTCCCGCGAACTGCTGCGGCCGCTGCTGCGCTGACCGGAGGCCGAGCATGACTCAACGAGACAACCTCAAGCGCCTGCTGGCGCCACGTCACCTGGCTTTCGTCGGCGGCCGCAGCATGGCCCGCGCCCTCAAGCGTTGTGCCGAAGGGGGGTTTGCCGGCCAGATGTGGCTGGTCAATCCTCAGCATGCCGAGCTGGACGGCGTCCCCTGCGTTTCAACCGTCGCCGAACTGCCGTGCGGACCGGATGCGGTCTTCATCGCCACCAACCGCGAACAGACCCTGGAAAGCGTTGCCGCATTGGCGGCCAAGGGTGCCGGTGGCGCCATCTGCTATGCCTCCGGCTTCGCCGAAACCGGCGCTGAAGGCCAGGCCCTGCAAGCGCAGTTGCTGGCTGCAGCGGGTGAGATGGCACTGCTCGGGCCCAACTGCTATGGCCTGCTCGACTACCTGCACGGCGCCGCCCTCTGGCCGGTGGCCCACGGCGGCAAGCAGGTCGAGAAAGGGGTGGCCGTGCTCACCCAGAGCGGCAACTTCGCCTACAACCTGTCCATGAGCGACCGCTCGTTGCCGGTGGCCTATATGGCTTCGGTGGGCAACCAGGCCCAGCTGGGCGTGGCGGAACTGATGGACGTGCTGCTGGACGAGCCGCGCGTCACGGCCATCGGCCTGCACCTGGAAGGCCTTAAGAACGTGCCGGGCTTCGCCCGAGCGGCGCATAAGGCGCTGGAAAAGGGTGTCCCGATCATCGCCCTGAAGACGGGCGTGTCGCAGATCGGCGCTGAACTGGCACTCAGTCATACCAGTTCGCTGGCCGGTTCCGATGCGCTTTACGACAGCCTGTTCGAGCGCCTGGGAGTGATCCGCGTCAGCGGCCCGGTAAGTTTCATGGAAACGCTCAAGGCCGCTGCCTGCGGCACGCTGCCGGCCGGCCCCAGCCTGATCGCACTGGCGTGTTCCGGTGGCGATGCCGGGCTGATCGCCGACTATGCCGAGGCCAACGGCCTGCACCTGCCGAAACTGGACGCTGGCCAGCACCACGCGCTGGCGCAGATCCTGCCGAGCTACGCGAACATCGCCAACCCGCTGGATTTCACCACGGCCATCTGGGGTAACGGCGACGCCTTGGAGCGCATGCTCGACAGCGCGCTGCGTAGCGCGGCCGACGCGGCACTGCTGGTGCTGGACTATCCCGGTGAAGAAACCGGTGAGCGACCGCAATGTGACCTGCTTCTGGAGCGCTATTGCGAAGCCTTGGAGCGTCATGGCAAGGCCGGCTTCATCGCATCGGCCTTCCCCGAGTTGCTGCCTGCAGCCGCCCGGGATTACCTGCACGCCCGTGGCGTCGCCGCGCTGCAAGGCGTAGAGGAAGGCCTCGCCGCATGGGGCCGAATCGCCGCCTACCGAGAGCGCCGCGAGGCGCTGTTGGCCCGTGGCGAATCCGCCCTGGTGCCGATGAGCCCATCGCCGCTGGCCGATGGCGAGTTGTGGGATGAGTGGCAATCCAAACAGGCTCTGCGCGCCTTTGGCCTGCCGGTACCGCAGGCGCTGCTCAGTACCCCGGAGCGAGCATTGGAGGATGCCGACCAGCTCGGCTATCCGCTGGTGCTGAAGGCCGTCAGTGCGCAGTTGCCGCACAAGACCGAAGCCGGTGCCGTGGCCCTCAACCTGAAAGATGCTGAGGCGCTGGCACAGGCCCTTGGCGACATGCGGCAACGCATTGCCGCCTATGCGCCGGGCGTCGTATTCGACCAGGTTCTGCTGGAGCGCATGGCCACGGCGCCGTTGGCGGAGCTGATCGTCGGCATCAAGCGCGAGCAAGGTTTCGGCCTGGCCCTGGTGATCGGTTCTGGCGGCGTCCTGGTGGAGTTGCTCAAGGACAGCCGCAGCCTGTTGCTTCCCACCAATGACGCGGCCATCCGGGATGCCCTGCTGAGCTTGCGCAGTGCGCCGTTGCTCACCGGCTTCCGGGGCCGCCCGGCGGCGGATCTGGAGGCTTTGGTGGCCGCCATTCGCGCGGTGGCGGATTACGCCTGCGAGAACGCGGGGCAGTTGCTGGAGCTGGACGTCAATCCGCTGCTGGTGAGTGTCGACGGCGCCGTGGCGGTGGATGCACTGATTCGTATCGCGGAATGACATCCCCCCTGTAGGAGCGACCTTGCTCGCGAGCGGCTGAGCACGAGAGATTCGCCAGCAAGCTGGCTCCTGCAGGTCTTGGCATCGATTCGAGGAGACACCTCATGCAACACCAGAACACCCTCACCGGCGGCCAGGCCCTGGTCCGTCTGTTGGCCAACTACGGCGTCGATACCGTGTTCGGTATCCCCGGCGTGCACACCCTCGAGTTGTACCGCGGCCTGCCCGGCAGCGGCATCCGACATGTATTGACCCGTCACGAGCAGGGTGCCGGATTCATGGCCGATGGCTATGCCCGCGTCAGCGGCAAGCCCGGAGTCTGCTTCGTTATCACCGGCCCGGGCGTGACCAATGCCGCCACGCCGATTGGCCAGGCCTACGCCGATTCGATTCCAATGCTGGTGATCTCCAGCGTCAACCATACGGCGAGCCTCGGCAAAGGTTGGGGCTGCCTGCACGAAACCCAGGACCAGCGCGCCATTACCGCGCCCATCACCGCCTTCTCGGCTGTGGCCTTGACGCCCGAGGACCTGCCAGAGCTGGTGGCCCGCGCCTTCGCCGTATTCGACGGTGAACGTCCACGCCCGGTGCATATCTCTGTTCCGTTGGACGTGTTGGCGGCGCCTATCGCACGGGATTGGAGCCGTGAAGTGGTCCGTCGACCCGGTCTCGGACTGCCCTCTGGCGATGCACTGCAAGCAGCGGCGAACCGACTGGCTACGGCGAAGCGGCCGATGATCATCGCGGGCGGCGGTGCGTTGGAGTGCGCCGATGCCCTCCAGGCCGTCAGCGAGCGATTGGCCGCGCCGGTCTTTACCAGCGTTGCCGGCAAGGGGCTGCTACCGCCGGAGGCACCGCTGAACGCCGGTGCAAGCCTTTGCATGGCGCCCGGGTGGGAAATGATCGCAGAGGCTGATGTGGTGCTGGCGGTGGGCACCGAGATGGCCGACACCGACTTCTGGCGCGAGCGCCTGCCGCTGACCGGCGAGCTGATTCGCGTTGATATCGACTCGCGCAAGTTCAACGACTTCTATCCCTGCACGGTGGCGCTCAAGGGCGATGCCCGGCAGACCCTGGACGCCTTGCTGGTCCACCTGCCGGCCGCGGGCAGGGCAGGGGAGGCGGCGGTGGCTCGCGTAGACCGGTTGCGCGAGGCAATCCGCAACGGCCATGGACCGCTGCAGACTATCCACCACGCGATCCTCGACCGCATTGCTGCCGTGCTTCCTGCAAATGCCTTCATCAGTACCGACATGACCCAGCTGGCCTACACGGGCAACTACGCCCTTGCCAGCCGGGCGCCGCGCAGCTGGCTGCACCCCACCGGCTACGGCACCCTGGGCTATGGCTTGCCGGCTGGCATCGGCGCCAAGTTCGGCGCGCCGACGCGGCCCGGCCTGGTCCTGGTGGGCGACGGCGGCTTCCTCTACACCGTCCAGGAATTGGCCACTGCTGTGGAGGAACTGGACAGCCCGCTGGTGGTGCTGTTGTGGAACAACGATGCGCTGGGCCAGATCCGCGACGACATGCTGGCCCTGGACATCGAGCCGCTGGGTGTGCTGCCGCGCAACCCGGATTTCGCCGGACTGGCCCGCGCCTTCGGCTGCGCCGTGCAGCAGCCACAGAGTCTCGATGAACTGGAACGCGACCTGCGCACAGGCTTCGGCCATCCCGGTGTCACCCTGATCGAACTGAAACACGCCTGCGCTCGCTGAGCGCGGGCCAAGGAGCTATCCATGCGTTTTTCCGACCTCACCCAACGTATCGCCGGCGACGGCGCAGCCGCCTGGAACATTCACTACCGTGCCCTGGAGCGCCAGGCGCGGGGTGAAGACATTCTCCTGTTGTCGGTGGGCGACCCTGACTTCGACACACCGCAGCCCATCGTCCAGGCGGCCATCGACAGTCTGCTCAACGGCAACACCCACTATTCCGACGTACGCGGCAAGTTCGCCCTGCGCCAGCGCATCGCTGCCTGGCACAACCAGCGCAGCGGACAGAACGTCGATACCGACCAGGTGGTGGTGCTGGCCGGTGCCCAGTGCGCGCTGTACTGCGTGGTGCAGTGCCTGCTCAATCCGGGCGACGAAGTCATCGTTGCCGAACCCATGTATGTCACCTACGAAGCCGTGTTCGGCGCCTGTGGCGCCAAAGTGATCCCGGTGCCGGTGCGCTCGGAGAACGGCTTCCGCATCCAGGCCGACGACGTGGCCGCCGCCATCACGCCGCGTACCCGCGCCCTGGCCTTGAACAGCCCGCACAATCCTTCCGGCGCCAGCCTGCCGCGCACCACCTGGGAAGCCTTGGCCGAACTCTGCATCGCTCACGACCTCTGGATGATTTCCGACGAGGTCTACAGCGAGCTGCTGTTCGAAGGCGAGCACATCAGCCCGGCCAGCCTGCCGGGCATGGCCGAGCGTACGGCGACCATCAACAGCCTCTCCAAGTCCCACGCCATGACCGGTTGGCGCGTGGGCTGGGTGGTGGGATCAGAGGCCTTGGCCGGGCACCTGGAAAACCTTGCCCTGTGCATGCTCTACGGTTCGCCGGACTTCGTGCAGGACGCTGCCTGCGTTGCCCTGGACGCTCGCTTGCCGGAGCTGGGCGCCATGCGCGAGGCCTATCGCCAGCGCCGTGACCTGGTGTGCGCCAGCCTGGAAGGCTGCCCCGGCTTGCGCGCGCTGAAGCCGGACGGTGGCATGTTCGTGATGGTGGATATCCGCCCGACCGGGCTGTCCGCCCAGGACTTTGCTGACCGGCTGCTGGACAACCATGGGGTTTCGGTACTGGCGGGTGAAGCCTTCGGGCCGAGCGCGGCCGGGCACATCCGCCTGGGGCTGGTAGTGGGCAGCGAAATGCTGCAGGAAGCCTGCCGACGCATCGCCCGTTGTGCGGCCGAACTGATTGATCAACTAGAAATCGCGTGAATGAAGGTTTGCGTTGCGCGGCGAATCCCTGATTGTTGGGCTTCGCTACGTTCTGCGCCAACCTACGGACCGTCCCACAAGGAACACCCATGAAGATTCTGATCGTCCACGCCCACCCCGAGTCGCAGTCCTTCTGCAGCGCCTTGCGCGACCTGGCCGTGGAAACCCTGCAAGGGCAGGGACACGAAGTCCGGCAATCCGACCTCTACGCCCTGGAGTGGAACCCGGTAGCCAGTGCCGCCGATTTCAGCGAGCGGCAGAACCCGGATTACCTGGTCTATGCCCTGGAACAGCGCGAAGGCGTGAAGGCCGGCAATATTGCACCGGATATCCAGCGCGAGCTGGAGAAGCTGCTCTGGGCCGACCTGCTGATCCTCAACTTTCCGCTCTACTGGTTCTCCACCCCGGCCATTCTCAAGGGCTGGATCGACCGGGTGCTGGTATCCGGCGTCTGCTACGGCGGCAAGCGCTTCTACGACCAGGGCGGCCTGGCCGGCAAGAAGGCACTGGTGACCCTGACTCTGGGCGGCCGCGAGCACATGTTCGGCGAGGGGGCCGTCCATGGCCCGCTGGAAGACATGCTGCGTCCCCTGCTGCGTGGCACCCTGGCGTATGTCGGCCTGGAGGTCCTGCCACCTTTCGTGGCGTGGCATGTGCCCTACATCAGCAGCGATGCCCGCCAGGAGTTGCTGCGTGCCTATCAGGACCGGTTGCAGGGGCTGGAACAGGACCTGCCACTTCAGTTTCCCCGGCTGGACCAGTTCGACGACAGGTTGTATCCACTGGCTCGTTGAGAGCACTGAGAGCACCAAGGCCGCCCGAGGGCGGCCTTCTTTTTTCTCCGCTGAGCTCTTTTTGTAGGAGCGAACTCTGCTCGCGAAAGTCCCGGGCGCGATCATTCGCGAGCAAGCTCACTCCTACCTGTTCTATCGCCGGATGCCCCCGGCAAAGCGGCAACCAGCGGCAAGTTGCCCTTGCCGCTTTGCCGCCCGTTCAGCATCCATTGCCACTTTTTGCCGCTCAAAAGTTTCATAAAGTATTGAAAATAAAGGATAAATATATTTGGCACGGCCTTTGCTGAATGTCAGGCAAGCAACCCAGATTGCCACTGGCAAAGGTTCCGGACATGAGCATCAGTTTCGAAAAGGCCCTCGGCATCCACCAGCAAGCCCTTAGCTTCCGCGCTCAGCGTGGCGAGGTGCTGGCCAACAACATCGCCAACGCCGATACCCCGAACTACAAGGCTCGTGACCTCGACTTCGCCAGTGTGTTGGCCCAGCAGTCCGAGAAGGCTGCCCAGGGCGGCTTCCAGGCCGCCCGGACCAACGAACGGCACATCGTCGCCGAAGGCTTCGATCTGGCGGATGCCTCGCTGAAGTACCGCATCCCGTTCCAGGCCGCCGTCGACCAGAACACCGTTGACGCCCAGCTCGAGCAATCGAACTACACCGAGAACGCCATGCAGTTCCAGGCCAGCTTCACCCTACTCAACAGCAAATTCAAAGGGCTGATCGGCGCCCTGCGCGGCGAATAACGGAGAGCCAAGCCATGTCCCTGTCCAGCATCTTCAACATCGCCGGCACCGGCATGAGTGCGCAGAACACTCGGCTGAACACCATCTCCAGCAACATCGCCAACGCCGAGACCGTTTCCTCCAGCCTCGACCAGACCTACCGCGCCCGTCATCCGGTGTTCGCCACCATGTTCCAGGACAGCCTGGGCGGTGGTGACCGCGGCTCGCTGTTCGCCGACCAAGACCAGTCCGGCGCCGGTGTGCAAGTCCTCGGCGTCGTCGAGGACCAGAGCACCCTGACGCCGCGCTACGAGCCCAACCACCCGGCGGCCAATGCGGAAGGTTACGTCTACTACCCGAACGTGAACGTGGTCGAAGAAATGGCCGACATGATTTCCGCCAGCCGGTCGTTCCAGACCAACGTGGAAATGATGAACACCGCCAAACAGATGATGCAGAAAGTGCTGACCCTGGGTCAGTAACAGGGAGCGAACCCACATGAGTGTCAGCAACGTATCGTCCACCGATGGCCAGTCTTTCCTCGATCAATACGCCATCAAGAACGAAACCAAGACCAGCAACGATCTTGGCAAGAACGAATTCCTTGAGCTGCTGGTCGCCCAGCTGAACAACCAGGACCCGCTGGCGCCCCAGGAAAACGGTGAGTTCATAGCCCAGCTGGCGCAGTTCAGCCAGGTTGAGGGCATCGAGAAGCTGAACACCAGCATGGGCTCGCTGCTCTCTGGTTATCAGTCTTCCCAGGCCCTGCAGGCCTCGTCCCTGGTGGGGCGCAAGGTGATCGTGCCGTCCGAGAAGGCCGTGGTGGACACCGCCGAAACCTTCAAGGCCAGCGCCACCCTGCCCATTTCCAGCAGCAACGTCTGGGTCAACGTCTACGACACCGCCGGCACCCTGGTGAATCGCATCAACCTGGGCGAGCAGCCTGCCGGTAGCGTCAGCTTCATGTGGGACGGCAAGGACTCCAGCGGCAAGGTCATGCCGCCCGGTACCTACAAGTTCGAAGCGCAGGCTCAGTACGGCAGCGAAACCAAGGCCCTCTACACCATGCTGCCGGCCAACGTCGACAGCGTCACCCTGTCGCAGAACGGCGGCGAGCTGATGCTCAACCTCGCCGGCATCGGCAGCGTCGGCTTGTCCAAGGTCCAGGTCATCGGTCAATAACTTCCCGGTTCAGAGCGCCGGGAAGCACCGGCAAAGGAGATAGAAATGGCGTTCAACATCGGTCTCAGCGGCCTGCGGGCGGCGACCAGCGACCTCAACGTCACCGGCAACAACATTGCCAACGCGGGCACTGCGGGTTTCAAGCAGTCCCGCGCAGAGTTCGCCGACGTCTACGCTGCCTCGGTGCTCGGCACCGGCAAGAACGCCCAAGGTAGCGGTGTGGCCCTTGGCGATGTGTCCCAGCTGTTCAACCAGGGCAACATCAACTACACCCAGAACGCGCTGGACCTGGCCATCAACGGCAACGGTTTCTTCCAGACCAGTAACAACGGCGAGATCAGCTACACCCGTGCCGGCTATTTCGGCACCGACCGCAACGGCTACATCGTCAACAACTTCGGCTACCGCCTGCAGGGTTACGGCATCGACGGTAATGGCAATGTGCAGAACGGCGTGGTCAGCGATCTGCAGATCCAGACCGGGAACCAGGCCCCCAAGGCCACTACCGAGATCCAGCAGAAGTTCAACCTGAACTCCACCACCAAGGCGCCGACCAATACGCCGTTCGACCCGAGCGACCCGACGACCTACACCTCGTCCACCTCGGTCAACATCTATGACTCCCAGGGCAATGCCCACGTCATGACCCAGTACTTCATCAACAACTCCGATCCGTCGGCCACCCCGCCGGTGACCAACGACTGGACCATGGCCGTGCTCGTGGATGGCCGGAATCCGTCCGACCCGACCAGCACCGATCCCCACACCACCAACCTGCAGTTCAATGCCGACGGCAGCCTGAACACGGCTGGCATGGCTGCGGGCGGCGAGCTGAACTACGACCCGGCTACCGGCCTGATGAACCTCGACGACTGGGTGCCCGCGGTTTCCGATGGCGGTACGCCGGCCAACTGGTCAGCCAACGGCGCCACTGCCAGCGCCGGCGGCATCAGCGTCGACATCCGCGGTTCCACCCAGTACTCCAGCGCCTTTGCGGTGAACAGCATCAGCCAGGACGGCTACACCACCGGTCAGTTGGCCGGTCTGGAAATCGACGACACCGGCGTGATCTTCGCCCGTTACACCAACGGCCAGTCCAAGGTGCAGGGCCAGGTGATCCTCGCCAACTTCGCTAACGTCCAGGGGCTCAGCCCGGTGGGCAAGACCGGCTGGGTACAGTCCTTCGAGTCCGGTGAACCGGTGGTCGGCACTCCACGCTCCGGCACGCTGGGCGCTCTGCAGGCCGGCGCGCTGGAAGACTCCAACGTCGAGCTGTCGGATCAACTGGTGAACCTGATCGTTGCCCAGCGCAACTACCAGGCCAACGCCAAGACCATCCAGACAGAGGACGCCGTGACCCAGACCATCATCAACCTGCGTTGATGAGCGGCTGCGCGTCGGCCATGCGTCGTTGAAAGTGATCCGAGGAATGCTCATTTACAGTCGTAAACTCCGCTTCCTCGGATCACTTTCGCCTAGCCTGGCTCTAGCTCGCGCGCTCATCCGTACTATGGAGTCCTATGGGCTCCGGGCGGCAAATCCCCTTGCCGCTGGCGGCAGCCGCTGGCGGCAGCCGCTGGCCGCCAGCGCTTTGACAAGGCCCTGCAAAGGGCCTTTTTCTTTTCTGAAAAACCCTTTTATTTCAGTATCTTGAGAGTGATATTCGAGTTTGGCATGGCGCTTGCTGGGTAGCCTGCAAAGAGCCAAGGGCGGCAACGCCCACTCGGAGAGATTCATGGACAAGATGCTTTACGTCGCGATGAGCGGAGCCAGCCAGAACAGCCTGGCCCAGCGTGCTCATGCCAATAACCTGGCGAACATCTCCACCACCGGTTTCCGTCGCGACTTCGAGCAGGCGCGCTCCATGCCGGTGTTCGGTGACAGCTTTCCGTCGCGGGTCTATGCCATGACCGAGCGCCCGGGTACCGACTTCACCCCGGGTGCCCTGCAGGAAACCGGTCGGGACCTGGATGTGGCCATCGAGGGAGAGGGCTGGATCGCGGTCCAGTCCCCGGACGGCAGCGAAGCCTACGTGCGTACCGCCAGCCTGCAGATCGATGCCCTTGGCCAGCTGCGCACCGGCAATGGTTTGCCGGTCATGGGCAATGCCGGTCCCATTGCCATTCCGCCGGAGCAAAAAGTCGAGATTGGCCAGGACGGCACTATCAGCATCCGCGCCCTGGGTGAGAACCCCAACGTGGTGGCGGAAGTGGACCGCATCAAGCTGGTCAACCCCGATCCCAAACAGCTGGAGAAAGGCAGCGACGGCATGATCCGGGTCAAGGACCCGCAGCAGTTGGTGCAGGCGGATGCCAATGTGCAGGTGACCTCCGGCTTCCTCGAAGCCAGCAACGTCAATGCCGTGGAAGAGATGACAGCGATCCTCTCGCTGTCCCGCCAGTTCGAGCTTTCCGTGAAGATGATGCGTACTGCCGAGGACAATGCCTCGGCGATGGCGCGGGTCTTGCAATTCAGCTAATCACCAGTACGCGGCGCCATGATTCCGGCGCCCGAGGAGAGATAGATGCTTCCGGCACTCTGGGTCAGCAAGACCGGCCTGTCCGCCCAGGACATGAACATGACCACCATTTCCAACAACCTGGCGAACGTGTCGACCACGGGGTTCAAACGCGACCGCGCCGAGTTCGAGGACCTGCTGTACCAGATCCGTCGCCAGCCGGGCGGCCAGACCAGCCAGGACAGCGAGCTGCCTACCGGTTTGCAACTGGGTACCGGTGTGCGTATCGCCGGCACCCAGAAGATCTTCACCCAGGGCAGCCTGCAAACCACCGAACAACCCCTGGACATGGCGGTCAACGGGCGCGGCTTCTTCCAGATCCTGATGCCGGACGGCACCGTCGGCTACACCCGCGACGGCAGCTTCCACCTGAACTCCGACGGCCAGTTGGTCACCTCCCAGGGGTTTGCCCTGGAGCCGGCCATCGTGCTCCCCACCGATGTGCAGACTTTCACCGTGGGTGAGGACGGCACCGTTTCCGTCACCACCGCCGGCAACCCCGCCGCCCAGGTGATCGGCAACATCCAGACCGCCGACTTCGTCAATCCGGCCGGTCTCCAGGCCATCGGCAACAACCTGTTCCTGGAGACCGCTTCCAGCGGCGCGCCGCAGGTCGGCACTCCGGGCCTCACCGGTCTCGGGACCGTGCAGCAGAACACCTTGGAAAACTCCAACGTCAGCGTGGTCGAGGAGCTGGTGAACATGATCACCACTCAGCGCGCCTACGAGATGAACTCCAAGGTCATTTCCACCGCTGACCAGATGCTCGCTTTCGTCACGCAGAACCTGTAAAGCCTTGAGGTAGTCGCCATGAACCGGCTGATCATTCTTCTCCCGCTGCTCGGTATCGCCTTTATCCAGGGCTGTGTGCAGCCGGCTCCGCGGCCGAACGATCCGTACTACGCGCCCGTACTGCCGCGCACGCCATTGCCGGCGGCGCAGACCAACGGCGCCATCTACCAGGCCGGCTTCGAGACCAACCTCTACGACGACCGCAAGGCCTACCGCGTTGGCGACATCATCACCATCACCCTCAACGAGCGCACCCAGGCCAGCAAGAACGCCAACTCGCAGATCCAGAAGGACAGCAACGCCAACATCGGCCTGACGTCCCTGTTCGGCGGCGGCGTCTCGGTGAATAACCCCAATGGCGGCCTCAATCCGTTGGACGCCGCGCGCCTGTCACTGGACGCGGAGTACAACGCCACCCGCGATACCAAGGGTGATTCCAAGGCAGGGCAGAGCAACAGCCTGTCCGGCTCAATCACTGTCACCGTCTCGGAAGTGCTGCCCAACGGCATTCTCGCGGTACGCGGCGAGAAGTGGCTGACACTGAACACCGGTGACGAACTGGTGCGTATCGCCGGGATGGTCCGCGCCGACGATATCGGTACCGATAACACCGTACCGTCCAACCGCGTGGCGGATGCGCGTATCACCTATTCCGGTACTGGCGCCTTCGCTGATGCGAGTCAGCCTGGCTGGTTCGATCGCTTCTTCATCAGCCCGCTGTTCCCGTTCTGATGAGGCTTACCATGAAGCGACTGATTTCAGCCCTTTGCCTACTGATTGCCGCCGGCACCGTTCAGGCCGAACGCCTGAAGGACTTGGCGAGCATCCAGGGCGTGCGTAACAACCAGCTCATCGGCTACGGCCTGGTGGTGGGCCTGAATGGCACGGGTGACCAGACTACCCAGACGCCCTTCACCCTGCAGACCTTCAACAACATGCTGGCCCAGTTCGGTATCAAGGTGCCGGCCAACGTCGGCAACGTGCAGCTGAAGAACGTCGCGGCGGTGTCCATCCACGCCGACTTGCCGCCCTTCGCCAAGCCGGGCCAGACCATCGACGTCACCATTTCCTCCATCGGCAACGCCAAGAGCTTGCGTGGCGGCAGCCTGCTGATGGCCCCCCTCAAGGGCATCGACGGCAATGTCTACGCCATCGCCCAGGGCAACCTGGTGGTGGGCGGGTTCGACGCCGAAGGCAGCGACGGCTCGAAGATTACCGTCAACGTTCCCTCGTCGGGTCGCATTCCCTCCGGCGCCACCGTCGAGCGCCCGGTGCCGAGCGGTTTCGAGCAGGGCAATACCCTTACCCTGAACCTCAATCGCCCGGACTTCACCACCGCGAAGAACATCGTCGACAAGCTCAACGAACTGCTTGGCCCAGGCGTAGCCCAAGCCATCGATGGCGGCTCCGTGCGCGTCAGTGCGCCGCTGGACCCGAGCCAGCGCGTGGACTACCTCTCGGTGATCGAAAACCTGGAGGTCGAGGCCGGCCAGGCCGTGGCCAAGGTCATCATCAATTCGCGCACCGGCACCATCGTCATTGGCCAGAACGTGCGGGTACAGCCGGCCGCCGTGACCCACGGCAGCCTCACCGTCACCATCACCGAAGACCCCATCGTCAGCCAGCCGGAAGCATTCTCCGGCGGCCAGACCGCGGTCGTGCCGCGGTCCAGGGTCAATGCCGAGGAAGAAGCCAAGCCGATGTTCAAGTTCGGCCCCGGCACCACGCTCGACGAGATCGTGCGTGCGGTTAACCAGGTGGGCGCGGCCCCGTCCGACCTGATGGCCATCCTCGAAGCGCTCAAGCAGGCCGGTGCCCTGCAAGCCGACCTGATCGTGATTTAAGGGAATGGCGATGAACTCGAAACTCTCCGCAGGTCTCGCCACCGGCTCCAGGCTGGACAGCGGCGCCTACACCGACCTGAACCGGCTCAGCCAACTCAAGACCGGCAAGGATCGCGACAGCGAGGGCAACATCCGCAAGGTGGCTCAGGAGTTCGAGTCGCTGTTCCTCAACGAAATGATGAAGTCCATGCGTCAGGCGGGTGAGGCCTTCTCCGAAGGCAACTACCTGAACAGCAACGAGACCAAGACCTACCAGGAGATGCACGACCAGCAGTTGGCCGTGACCCTGTCCAAGCAGGGCGGCGTGGGCCTGGCCGATGTGCTGACCCGTCAGCTGTCCAAGACCCGTCACTCGGATCGGCCGAACCCCTTCGCCCAGGTCCAGTCCGGTGTCCAGGCCAACTGGCCGGCACAGGGCAGCAAGCCGGTGGCGAAGACCGAGGAGGCCAGCGCCTCCGCGCGCGATGACTCCAGGCTGCTCAACCAGCGTCGGCTGGCGCTGCCGAGCAGGCTGAGCGACCGCCAGGTGGCCGGCATCGTGCCGTCGCCCGAGCAGGTTGCCGGCACATCGCTGGCCGGCAAGGATTGGACCCCGGCCAAGACCTACGCCGCGCCGGAGCGCGAGTCGGTGGCCGGCGTCGAGTCCACCAAGTCCGCCGGCAAGCGTGTGTTCGCCTCGCGCAACGAGTTCATCGAAACGCTGCTGCCAATGGCCGAGAAGGCCGCCGAGCGCATCGGCGTCGACCCCCGCTACCTGGTGGCACAGGCCGCGCTGGAAACCGGCTGGGGCAAGTCGATCATCCGCGAGGGCGACGGCACCAGCAGTCACAACCTGTTCGGCATCAAGGCCCACAAGAGCTGGGACGGCGAGTCGGCGCGGGTCATGACCACCGAGTACAAAGGCGGCAAGGCGGTGAAGGAAGCGGCGTCGTTCCGCTCCTACAACTCCTTCGAGCAGAGCTTCCACGACTACGTGAGCTTCCTGGAGAACAACAACCGCTACGACAAGGCTCTGGATTCCACCGACAACTCCGAGCAGTTCGTTCGCGAGCTCCAGAAGGCCGGCTACGCCACCGACCCCCAGTACGCCCGCAAGATTTCCCAGATTGCCCGCGGCATGCAGGTTTACCAGGCCGTTGCCGCCGTCGACGGCACGACCACCAGGATATGAGGCTGAGTCATGGCTGACTTACTGAACATTGGCTTGTCCGGGCTGCGCGTCAGCCAGAGCCAATTGACCGTCACCGGTCACAACATCGCCAACGTCAACACCCCTGGTTTCACACGCCAGAGTGCGGCCCAGGCGACCACGCTGCCGCAGTTCTCCGGCTCGGGCTACATCGGCAGCGGCGTGAGCCTGACGGATATCCGTCGCAGCTACAGCGAATTCCTCACCGCGCAGCTGCGCAATACCACCTCACTCAGCAGTGACGTGGATGCCTACAAGAGTCAGATCGACCAGCTCGATTCGCTGCTGTCCGGCACGACCACCGGCATCAGCCCCTCGCTGAAGAGCTTTTTCGCCGCCATGCAGACGGCCGCTGAGGACCCCGCCAACATGCCGGCGCGGCAGCTGGTGCTGTCCGAGGCCGAGGGACTGGCACGACGCTTCAACACCGTTTACGACAGGCTGAGTGCGCAGAACGACTCGGTGAACAAACAGATGTCGTCGGTGGCGGACCAGGTGAACCGCCTGGCCGGCTCCATCGCCAGCCTCAACGA
This sequence comes from Pseudomonas sp. BN415, assembly GCF_029871195.1. Lineage (NCBI taxonomy): Bacteria > Pseudomonadati > Pseudomonadota > Gammaproteobacteria > Pseudomonadales > Pseudomonadaceae > Pseudomonas > Pseudomonas sp. BN415. The sequence continues at coordinate 237,188 of NZ_SSOK01000012.1, read as the reverse complement.
CGCCATCGCTGTCGCGTCCTCCGGTGGTCAGGTACCCAACGACCTGCTGGACTCCCGCGACGAAGCGATCCGTCAGCTTTCCACCTATGTGGGCGTCAGCGTGGTGCCGCAGAGCGACGGCACCCAGAGCATCTTCGTCGGCACTGGCCAGCCGCTGGTGGTGGGTAGCTCCGCCAACCGCCTCGAGGCGGTGCCTGGCAAGGGCGACCCCAGCCGCTTCGAGCTGGAGTTCGTCAGTGGCGACTCCCGTCAGGGTGTCACCACGCTGCTCAGTGGCGGCGAGCTGGGTGGCCTGATCCGCTACCGCAGCGAGACCCTCGACTCCAGCCTGAACAACCTGGGACGTCTGGCCATGTCGATTACCGACCAGGTCAACACCCAACTTGGCCAGGGCCTTGACCTGAAAGGACAAGTGGGTACGGCGCTGTTCGGTGACTACAACGATCCGGCACTGGCGGCGCTGCGAGTGAAGGCATTCGCCGGCAACAGCAATGCCCAGCCCGCCTTGAACATCACCAACACCAGTCTGCTCAGCACCAGCGACTACCAGATGGAGTACGACGCCACGGCGACTCCGCCCTACACGGTGCGTCGCCTGAGCGACAACCAGCAGATGGTGGTCAGCGACAGCACGCCGTCCGGCACCCTGACCATCACGGACAGCGCGGGCCGCGACCAGGGCTTCCAGATTGCCTTGGGCGTGCCGCCGCCCACGACTGGCGACAAGTTCATCCTGCAGCCGACGCGCACCGGCGCCAAGGACATTGCTGCTGTTCTGGACCAGGCGGACCAACTGGCCTTCGCCGCGCCGCTGCATTCGGAAGCGAACGTGCAGAACAAGGGCACCGGCGCCATTGGCCAGCCCAGCATCACCAATACGCTGAACCCCATGAGCCAGGCGCACCTGGCGGCGATCTCATCCATCACCCTGAACTACACGGCGGGGACGCCGGGCACTCTGAACTTTTCCGGATTGCCGCCGGGCGTGACCATCACCCAGCCGCCGTCGGGAACCTTGAGTGTGACGCCAGGGCAGACCAACCAACTGAGCTACACCGTGTCGGTCACCACCGGTACGCCGGCCACCACGCAGGAATACCAGATCACCCAGAGCTTCAGCGGGCGAGCGGAAACCGGCGACACCTTCAGCCTTGCCATGAGCGCCAACGGCGTTTCCGACAACCGGAACGCCCTCAAGCTTGTGGATTTGCAGACCAAGGCTGCAGTCGGTGTCGACGCCCTGGTGAGTGGCACCGGCTCCAGCTTTACCGACAGCTACGGTGACCTGGTGGAGCGGGTCGGCACCCTGACCGCCCAGGCGCGGGTGGATAGCGAAGCCAGCACGGCGATCCTCAAACAGGCCACCGACAATCGCGACTCGCTCTCGGCCGTGAGCCTGGACGAGGAAGCGGCCAACCTGATCAAGTTCGAGCAGTACTACAACGCGTCGTCGCAAGTGATTCAAGTTGCGCGCAGCCTGTTCGATACCTTGATGAGCACCTTCCGCTAACGGAGCCAGCGATGCGCATATCCACCATTCAGCAGTACAACAATGGGGTGTCGGGCCTGCAGCGGAACTACGCGAACGTCACACGTACCCAGGAACAGATCAGCACCGGCAACCGCATCCTAACGCCGGCGGACGATCCCGTGGCTTCTGTGCGCCTTCTGCAGCTGGATCAGCAGCAGGGCGTACTGGATCAGTACAACTCCAACCTGACGGCGGCCAAGAACAGCCTGACCCAGGAAGAGGTGACGCTGAACTCGGTCAACACCGTACTCCAGCGCGTGCGCGAGCTGGCAGGGGAGGCCGGCAACGGCGCCCTGAGCACCGATGACCGCAAGGCCATCTCCGCTGAACTCAAGGAACGCGAGGACGAGCTGCTGAGCCTGATGAATACGCGCAACGCGCGGGGCGAGTACCTCTTCTCTGGCTTCCAGGGCAAGACCCAGCCCTTCGTGCGCAATGCGGATGGCAGCTACAGCTACGAGGGCGACGAAGGCCAGCGCAAATTGCAGGTGGCAAGCTCCCTGCAAATTGCCATCAGCGACAACGGCAAGCATGTCTTCCAGAACGTGATCAACGCCGGACGGCTGGACAGCGCCCTGACCAACAGCCCCGCGGGTTCTACCCTGAGCCCGTCGGCACCGCTGGTGCAGGATGAGGTTTCCTTCTCCGGCAACCCGCCGTTCCCCAATGCCGGCGTGCAGATCGTGTTCGGCAACCCCGACGCCAACAGTTATGAAATCTTCGAGCTGGGCACCACCACGCCGGTGCTGGGCAGTGGCGCCATCGACACGGATGACAGTACCGCCGACCAGGTCGTGTTCCGTGGCGTAAGCATCAAGTTCGACGGCGTTCCGGCGGGGGGCGAGACCATCGAAGTCACCCCGCAGCCCAATGAGCAGAAGCAGGGCATCCTCGACACCATCGCCAACCTGCGCATGGCGCTGGAGAACTCGCCCGACACCCCAGCCGGCAACAACCTCGTCCGTGACTCCGTCGCCGAGGCCCTGACCAATCTGGACAATGGCATCACCAAGGTCGACTCGGTGCGCGGCGACATCGGCGCGCGCCTGAACGTGGTCGAGTCCACCCTCACCGACAACGAGGACGTGACCCTGGTGAACCAGTCCATCCAGTCCGACCTGCGTGATCTGGACTACGCCGAAGCCCTGTCGCGGCTGTCGTTCCAGTCGATCATCCTGGAGGCCTCGCAGCAGAGCTACGTGAAGATCGCGGGGCTGAGTCTGTTCAACAAGCTGGGCTGATCGCGTTGACCTTGAGTCGTGAGGAGCGGGAATGAATATCGGTGTGTTCGGAGCGGGATATGTAGGCCTGGTCCAGGCAGCGGTGCTGGCCAACGTCGGTCACAACGTGCTGTGTATCGAAAACGACGAGGGCAAGCGGGCCATGCTTGAGCGTGGTGAGTTGCCGATATTCGAGCCCGGTCTGACAGGCATGGTGCTGTCCAATATTCAGGAGGGGCGTCTGCGTTTCTCCGGCTCACTGGAGGATGCGGTTCGACATGCGCGTGTGCAATTCATCGCGGTGGGTACGCCATCCGATGCCGAGGGGCATGCCGACCTGAGCCAGGTGTTCGAGGTGGCAAGGGGGATTGCCAGCGTTACCGGGACCGACCAGGTGGTCATCAACAAGTCCACCGTGCCAGTGGGAACGGCTGACGAAATCCAGGTGCTGATGGATCGGTTGCTGGTCGAACGCGGCCAATCCGAACTGCGTATTGACGTGGTTTCCAACCCTGAATTCCTCAAGCAGGGTGCGGCGGTGAGCGACTGCCAGCGACCAGATCGCATCATCATCGGCGCCACTGAACCTCACAGCATTGAGTTGCTGCAGGAGATCTACAGCCCGTTCAACCGCAATCGCGAGAAGATCATGGTGATGGATCGGCGCAGTGCCGAGCTGACCAAGTACGCCGCGAATTGCTTCCTGGCCACCAAGATCTCCTTCATGAATGAGATGGCTGGGTTGTCCGAGCTCTTTGGTGCCGATATCGAGGCGGTCCGCCGAGGTATCGGCGCCGATCCGCGCATCGGCTACGACTTCATCTACCCCGGCTGTGGCTACGGTGGTGCCTGCTTCCCGAAGGATGTGAGTGCGCTCAAGGCCTCGGCGAGAACCGCCGGCCATGAGCCGGCGATCCTGCAGGCGGTCGCCACGGTCAATGAGCGGCAGAAGCGCAAGGTCGGCGACAGTATTCGTCGCCACTACGGCGATGGCCTGCGAGGGCGGGTCATCGCCCTGTGGGGCCTTGCCTTCAAGGCCAACACCGGGGACATGCGTGAAGCACCCAGCCGGACCCTGCTGGAACAACTTTGGCAGGCCGGTGCTCAGGTTCGCGCTTACGACCCGGAGGCCATGCCGGAATGCCGCCGCCTGTACGGCGAAAGGCCGGACCTGGTTTTGCTGGATAGCAAGGAAGAAGCGCTGCAGGGGGCCGATGCGCTGGCCATCGTCACCGACTGGCAGAGTTTCAAGGCGCCGGATTTCGACCTGATCCGCAAGACCCTCAAGGACGGCCTGATCTTCGATGGGCGCAACCTCTACGATCCCCGCGTGACGCAGCGCTACGGCTTGCGATACCACTCCATCGGCCGACTGCCGGCCTGACAGCCCCCTTGGTGCGCACCCGGGTCAAAGAGACTTGATCAGGGTGGCCTGCTTATTGCACAACCGGTACACCAAACGACAACTTGCCGACTAATTGACAGGGTCGGTGTACCAGGGGAAGCAGCGATGAAAGCGGTCATTCTTGCCGGCGGCCTGGGCACTCGCATCAGCGAAGAGTCCCATCTGAAACCCAAGCCAATGATCGAGATCGGCGGCAAGCCAATCCTCTGGCACATCATGAAGATCTACTCCCATTACGGCATCCAGGATTTCGTCATCTGCCTGGGCTACAAGGGCTACGTGATCAAGGAGTACTTCGCCAACTACTTCCTGCACATGTCCGACGTCACCTTCGACATGTCGAAGAACACCATGGAAGTCCACCAGCGCTACGTCGAACCCTGGCGGGTGACGCTGGTCAACACCGGCGAAGAAACCCTGACTGGCGGACGGCTGCGTCGTGTGCGCGAGCACCTGGGCAATGAGCCCTTCTGCTTTACCTACGGCGACGGCGTGGCGGACATCGACATTGGCGCACTGGTCGATTTCCATCATTCCCACGGCAAGCCAGCCACCGTGACTGCCATCCAGCCTCCTGGCCGTTACGGCGCCCTGGGCCTGGACGACGACAAGGTCGGTAGCTTCCAGGAGAAGCCCGCCGGCGATGGTTCCTGGATCAATGGCGGCTTCTTCGTGCTCGATCCCTCGGTCATCGACTACATCGACGGTGACCAGAGCAGTTGGGAGGGTGATCCTTTGATGCAGTTGGCCGCCGATGACAAGCTCATGGCCTTTCGGCATCGCGGCTTCTGGCAGGCCATGGACACCCTGCGCGACAAGAATCACCTCAACGACCTCTGGCAAGGCGGCCAAGCACCCTGGAAAGTCTGGCGATGAGTCAGTTCTCCAACCGCTATCGCGGACGCCGGGTCCTCGTCACCGGCCATACCGGCTTCAAGGGCAGTTGGCTGGCTACCTGGCTGGTGGAGTTGGGCGCGGAGGTGATCGGTCTTTCCCTGCCCGAAGACACCGACGGTGACGCACGCCACTGGAAGGCCTTGCAGCTGCCGGTGACGGACCTTCGCGGCGATATCCGTGACGCCGGATTCCTGCGAGAAGTCGTGGCGGCCCAGCGGCCCGAAATCGTGTTCCACCTGGCTGCCCAGTCTCTGGTGCGGCCGTCCTATCGCGATCCGTTGCTGGCCTGGTCGAGCAACGTCATGGGTACCGCCAACGTGCTGGAAGCCTGCCGCCAGGTAGAAGGCGTCGAGGCCGTGCTGGTGGTGACCACCGACAAGGTCTACGAAAACCATGAATGGTCCTGGGGCTACCGCGAGTCTGACGGGCTGGCCGGGCACGATCCCTACAGCGCCTCCAAGGCTGCCACTGAGTTGCTGTGCGACAGCTACCGTAAATCCTTCTGGCACGAGCAGGGGCCACTGCTGGCCACGGCGCGTGCCGGCAATGTGATCGGTGGGGGCGATTGGGCGGAAGAGCGCCTGATTCCCGATCTGGTTCGCGCAGTCGAGGCTGGCCGGGAACTGGAAATCCGCTCTCCTTCGGCCACCCGTCCTTGGCAGCACGTACTCGAGTGCCTGTCCGGCTACCTGTTGCTCGGCCAGCGCCTGCTGGAACGCGATCGGAGTTGCGCCGAGGCGTGGAACTTCGGCCCTTCTCCGGAGGCCAATCGGCCCGTTGCTGAGGTGCTTGGCGCACTGCATCGCCACTGGCCGGAGATGAATTGGCACACTGCGGCCGGCGATGGCCTGCACGAAGCGCAATTGCTCTACCTGGACAGCGCCAAGGCGCGAACGCGCCTGCGTTGGGCGCCGGTCTGGGACCTGGATACCGCCCTTGAAGTGACCGCCGACTGGTACCGCCGCTATCTCTCCGGTGAAGGTGCGTCAAGCGTTGAACAGCTTCGTCGCTTCGGCGAGGCTGCACGCCAGGCGGGGTGCGTATGGGCCTGAGCCTGGCCGCCACCCCCATCGACGGGCTGATGCGCGTCGACTGCACGTCTCATCGTGACGACCGTGGTGCTTTCACCCGCTTGTTCTGCGCCGACACCCTGTCCCCCGTGCTGGGTGAGCGGCGCGTCGTGCAGATCAACCAGTCGCGTACTCGTGCCGTGGGCGCCGTGCGTGGACTGCACTTCCAGCACTTCCCCCACGCTGAGATGAAACTGGTGCGCTGCACGCGCGGCCGGGTGTGGGACGTGGTGGTCGACCTGCGCCGTGGATCGCCCAGTTTCCTGCGTTGGCACGCCGAAGAGCTCAGCGCCGGGAACCAGCGCATGCTGGTCATCCCGGAAGGTTGCGCCCACGGCTTCCAGGTGCTGGAGGCCGACAGTGAAATGCTCTACCTGCACACCGAGTTCTACCGCCCCGAAGCCGAGGGCGGCCTGCGGCACGACGACCCCACGCTGGCCATCGCCTGGCCATTGGCTGCGCTCGACCTGTCACAGCGTGATCGCCAACACCCTTTGCTCACCCCGGACTTCATTGGACTTGCCCCATGAACTGTCGGCACTGTCATACCCCGCTGAGGCACCCTTTCCTGGATCTGGGCCATGCGCCGCCGTCCAACGCCTACCTGACCGCCGCCGACCTTGCCAGGCCGGAACGCTATTACCCGCTGCGCCTTTGGGTCTGTGAAGAGTGCTGGCTGGTCCAGACCGAGGACTACGCCGAGGCCGGCGAACTCTTCGATGCCGAGTACGCGTACTTCTCTTCGACGTCCAGCAGTTGGTTGGAGCACGCTCGCCGTTACAGCCAGCAGATGCTCGAGACCCTGGAGCTGGGCGCGTCGCGTCTGGTTATCGAGGTCGCTTCCAATGACGGGTATCTGCTGAAGAACTTCGTTGCCGCAGGCGTTCCCTGCCTGGGCATCGAGCCCACCGCCAGTACCGCTGATGCGGCCGAGCGCCTTGGCATTCCAGTGCTGCGGGAGTTCTTCGGCGAAGCCCTCGGTCAGCGCCTGGCAGGGGAGGGCCGGCAGGCCGATCTGCTGATCGGCAATAACGTGTTCGCCCATGTGCCGGATATCAACGACTTCAGCCGTGGCCTGAAGGCAGCCCTGAAGTCCGGTGGCACCCTCACTCTGGAGTTTCCCCACCTGCTACGGTTGATCGAGCAGGTGCAGTTCGACACCGTCTACCACGAGCATTTTTCTTACCTGTCGTTGTACAGCGCCCAGCGTATCCTCGAAGAGGCCGGTTTGCGGGTCTTCGACGTAGAGGAACTGCGCACCCACGGTGGCAGCCTGCGCCTGTTCGCCTGCCACGCAGAGGATTCCCGTGGTACGGCTCCGTCGGTCGCTGCGGTGCTCGACGAGGAGCAGCGCGCCGGCCTGCGCATGCTCGCCACTTACCGTGAATTCCAGGCCCGCGCAGACCGCGTCAAGGATGAACTGCTGGCTTTCCTGATCGAGCAGAAGCGTGCAGGGCGCAGAGTGCTGGCCTATGGCGCCGCGGCCAAGGGCAACACCATTCTCAACTACGGCGGAGTCAAGCTGGACCTGCTGCCGTGTGTGTTCGATGCCGCACCTTCGAAACAGGGCAAGTACATGCCCGGCAGCCATATTCCGATTCACCCCGCGGCGGCGCTCGAGCAAATGCAGTTCGACTACCTGCTGATCCTTCCGTGGAACATCGCGGATGAGGTCACCCGGCAACTGGCGCATCTGGCGGAGGCCGGCGTGCGGTTCGTAACTGCGGTCCCTCACCTGGAGATCAGATGAGCCGTCGTGTCTTGCTGACCGGCTCGACGGGGTTCGTCGGACGCCAGGTACTCGGGGCTCTGCGTGAAGAGCCCGTCGCCATTCGGCTTGCGGTGCGGGAGAACAGAGCGCGGAACGGGCTCCTCGACAGCCCCGACCTCGAAGTCGTCGAGTCGGCGGACATTTTTTCCGAGAGTCCGGATTGGTGGGCGTCCGTCTGCTCGGACGTCGATACGGTGATCCATGTTGCCTGGTATGCGGAGCCGGGAAAGTACCTGGAGTCGCCGAAGAATCTGGATTGTCTGAGCGGCACCCTCACCTTGGCCAAAGCCTGTGCACAGGCCGGCGTCCGACATTTCGTAGGCGTCGGGACCTGCTTCGAGTACGACCTGGAAGGCGGGCTGCTTTCCGTGGATACGCCACTCAAGCCAGAAACGCTCTACGGTTCGGCTAAAGCCGCCACCTATCTCTCGCTGGCGAGGTATTTCTCAGGGCTCGGCATGGAGTTTTCCTGGTGCCGTCTCTTCTATCTCTATGGCGAAGGCGAAGATGAGCGGCGGCTGACTGCCTACATTCGCGCACGTCTTTCCCGTGGCGAGCCGGCGGATCTATCCAGCGGCAGGCAGGTGCGGGATTTTCTCGACGTGAAGGACGCCGGCGTGGCGATTGCAAGGGTTGCGCTGGGCTCCGGTCGTGGGGCGGTGAATATCTGCTCGGGGCAAGGTGTCTCTGTCCGCGAACTGGCGGAACGCATTGCCGATGATTTTGGACGACGTGATCTCCTGCGCTTTGGTGCTCGACCTGACAACGCAAACGAGCCGCCGTTTATCGTAGGGGTACTTACGGGAGGTGACGCGTGAAGGTCTTGTACCGGGAGAAGGGATTCCCCATCTTCCAGAACCGTATGTATGACAGCGCGGACGAGGCGGTTAATTGCCCAAGGGGCGATATCGAACTGGTGGAGGATGAAGCGACCGGCGTCGTTTCCAATTCCGCCTTCCGTCCTGAACTCATGGAGTATGACGGGAACTATCAGAACGAGCAGGCGGTGAGTTCTCGCTTCCGTCAGCATCTGCAGGATGTAGCGGACATCGTCGAGAGAGATCTGGGATTCGCTCGATTGGTTGAAGTTGGCTGCGGAAAGGGCTCGTTCCTGGAGCTGCTGCAGGCCCGTGGCGCAGATATCACCGGGTTCGATGCAACTTACGAAGGGGACAATCCGAGAATCCAGCGAAAGCTGTTTTCCGCTGATGTCACCGTGCAGGCCGATGGTCTGGTTCTACGTCATGTTCTTGAGCATATAAAGGATCCCTTCTCCTTCCTCCATCAACTGAAAGAGGCCAATGGGCGTCGGGGCAGGATCTACATTGAAGTTCCATGTTTCGACTGGATATGTGAGCGGCGGGCCTGGTTCGACATATTTTATGAGCACGTGAACTATTTCAGGCTTTCGGATTTCTCCAGATTCTTCGGTGAAATAGTCAGTAGCGGGCATTTGTTCGGTAACCAGTACCTCTACGTAGTGGCCGACCTCGGGTCGCTTCGGCAATCCCCGCTGCCGGCCGAAGATGGCTTCAGCCTGCCGGATGACTTCACGCGTGCAATCGTCGAACAGCAGTCCGGCGACCAGACGGGGGCGGTGGTCTGGGGCGGCGCTTCGAAGGGAGTGATTTTCTCCCTGCTACGTGCGCGGGCCGGGTCACCTGTGGACAAGATCATTGACATCAATCCGGAAAAGCAGGGGCGATTCCTGCCTGGAACGGGATTGATGGTGCATTCGCCGGAACAGGTATTACCTGAGTTGCCAAAGGGTTCCCGGATCTACGTCATGAACTCCAACTATCTCCAGGAGATTCGCAGCATGGCGGGTGAACACTTCATTTACATTGGGATTGACCATGACTAACGATGATATCGGTGTAGCGGCTAGGCAGGCTGGTATTGCTTCGGACAAGTCTCTGCAGGACGTTGCAGGGGAGTTCATGCTGGCCTCTATCCAGCCCAAGTATTCCTATAATTTCACTTGGCTGGGGCGGCCCATCATTCAGTATCCGCAGGATATGGTGGCCATGCAGGAACTGATCTGGACGATTCGCCCGGACCTCATCATCGAGACCGGTATCGCCCACGGCGGCTCACTGATGCTGAGCGCGTCCATGCTGGCGCTGCTGGATATGTTCGACGCGATGGAGCAGGGCGTTCAGATGGATCCAAAGGTGCCCCGGCGCATGGTGCTGGGCGTGGATATCGATATTCGCGAACACAATCGAGTGGAAATCGAGAAGCATCCGTTGTCGTCAAGAATCCGGATGATCCAGGGTTCCAGTATCGCCGCGGATGTGGTCGAGCAGGTTCACGAGTTTGCCTCCGGTTATTCCCGCGTGCTGGTCTGCCTGGATAGCAACCATACCCATGATCATGTCCTTGCGGAGTTGAACGCCTATGCGTCGCTGGTCAGCAGGGGGAGTTATTGCGTGGTATTCGACACTATCGTCGAAGATCTGCCGAAGGAGTTGTCCGGGGACCGTCCCTGGGGGCCTGGCAATAACCCGAAGACCGCTGTTCACGAGTGGATGTCATCGAACTCGGGCTTTGTGATCGATAAGGATTTTGAAAACAAGTTGCTGCTGACAGTTTGCCCTGACGGGTACCTCAAGCGCGTTGCCGACTAGTTAATGCACTGAGCATGCCTGCTTCAGGTTTATGAGGGGATAGCATGTCTATTCTTGTTTCGCATCGGGTCGTGATCACGGTTCCCGTATATAACGAAGGCCTCTATATCGAGAAGACGCTGGCTTCCCTCGCGGAACAGCGTTTTCGGGACTTCAGGGTCTTGCTGTCTGACAACGCGTCCACCGACGAGACCGAACAGCTCTGCCGATCCTTCTGCGAGGCGGATTCCCGATTCGTCTATTTCAGACATGAAACCAATATCGGCTCGGCGGCGAATTTTCGCTTCTGCCTAGAGTCGACGAGTTCGGATTACTTCATGTGGCTCGGCGGGCATGACCAGCTTCATCCCGAATTCCTCGAACTGGCCGTGGCCGAGATGGATGCCTGCGAGCAGGCCAGCCTTGTCTACGGGCACACCCAGTGGATCGATGAGCGCGACGCCGTTCTCGGGTACACCAACGGCGGCAATTACGTCTTCGGGGAGCCGCTGGAAAACTCGGAACGGTACATCCGGCTGCTGAACTCGCTGGATCGCTGCGAGGCGATCAATCAGTTGATCCGGCGCAAGTTCATCGACTTTCGGATCGCCCCTGTCATCAGCGGGGACCTGGTCTGGCTGTGTCACCTCGCGGGGCACGGACCCTTCCGGCGACTGGAAAAGCCCCTGTACCTCCGGCGCGAGTTCGCCAAGCGCGAGACCACGGCCATGCAGCGCTTCGCGGGCAAACAGGCCCAAGCGGATTACTCCGCCCTGGCCGAGGCGTTCGCCGATGACATCCGCAACCACCGCGGCCTTGGCCCCGGGAGCAAGGATGTCCTGGCCGGGCAAGTAGCCCAATGGCTGCAGAAGCGTTTCGGAGTTCCGCTGCCGACACCGGAGCCGGTTCATTCGGCTCCCGGCGACTCCGATGTGTTCTTCAGCGTCGTCATGCCGGTCTACAACCGCGAACGCTATGTGCGCGAGGCCATCGAGTCGGTACTGGCCCAGGACGACACGGACTTCGAATTGGTCGTGGTGGACGACGGCTCCACTGATCGCTCAGTAGAGATCATTCGCTCCATTCAGGACCCGCGCATCCGCCTGCTCCATAACGACCACGGCGGCGGCGCTTCGGCGCGTAACCGGGGCCTGTCTGCCGCGCGTGGCGAATTCGTGGTGTGGATCGACAGTGACGACCGCCAAGCCAAGGGCGCGCTGACAGCGTTACGCCGGAGCATCGTCGAGAACCCCGGATCGGACGTGTTCTACGGCGACCTGGAAATCTTCGATGATCGCTTCCCCGGCCAGGTGCACCGCACCCGCTATGCCGATTACCAGGGCAAGTCTCTGCTGCCGATGCTGGTCCAGGCCAACTGTCTGCCCAACCCCGGCACCGCCGTGCGCCGTTCGCTCTACCAGCGCCATGGTGATTACGACACAGCGTTCACCCGCTGCCACGACTACCAGATCTGGACCCGTCTGGCGGACACGGCCGACTTCAAGAAAGTCGATGCGATCCTCTGCCACTGGCGCCAGCATGGCGACAGCCTGTCCAGTGCCAAGACGCGCGCATTCGAAGGCAAGGTGGTACTGGATACCTTCGCCCGTTATCCGGTCAGCCGACTGTTCCCGGACCTCGCCGACGACCGTGCGGGAAAGGCCGCCGCCTGCTGGCGCGTGTCGAGCATCCTGCGCCAGATCGGCGAGCATGGCCCGGCACTGCGCATGGCCCACAAGGCACGAGCCCTCGGCCAGATTGATGCCGATGCGCTGGCTGAACTGGACAAGCTGGCCGGTGCGCAGTACGAGCCGCTGTTCTCCATCATCCTGACCACCTACAACCGCCCCGGCCTTCTGCGGGATGCGCTGGTCAGCCTGGGGGACCAGACCCTGCGAGACTTTGAAGTCATCCTGGTGAACGACCATGGCGACCCGGTGGAGTCGTTGCTGCCGGAGTTCGATTTTCCCATCACCTACCTTTACCAAGGCCGCAACCAGGGCCTGTCCGCTGCACGGAACGCTGGCTTGAAGCTGGCCCGGGGGCGGTACGTCAGTTACCTGGACGACGACGACATCTACCTGCCCGAGCACCTGGCTGTACTGGCCAACACCTTCGAGCAGCACCCGCATGCAGTGGTCTACACCGGCGTGGAATACATCAACGAGCGGGTAGAAGGTGGCGAGCGTATCGAGCTGAGTCGGAGTGCGCCGTTCGCCCATGTGGCCTATGACAAGGAACGCTTGTTCGTCCAGAACTACATCCCGGTGAATACCTGGGCGCATCCCCGCGGCATGCTGGCGGAGGTGGGTGAGTTCGACACGGGCCTGACAGCCTTCGAGGACTGGGACATGCTGCTGCGGCTCGCTGCGCGGCACCCGCTGGTCCATGTATCCCAGGTGACCGCTGAGGTGCACCTGCGGGACGCCCCGAACACTGGCTCGGACCATATGCTCGGTCGCGAGCAGAAGAATTTCGGCGCCCTTTACCAGGAGATGTATAGCCGTCATTCCGATCTGGGCAGTGACGCCGTGCGCCAGGCGCGCCAGGAAATGCTCAAGCGCTTCGGCATTCAGGATTCGGTTGGAGGGCGTACGCGCACTGCCAGCCTGCAGGAGTGGTTGCACAAGCGTGTGCTCTCGCCGACGCAGCGGCGTCTGGTGGAAGAGCGCCTGCAGCAGGAAGGCGGGCCGAGCGTCGGTGTCGTGGTGTTGGACATGAAGGGGGATGGCGCTGCGGTAGCGCTGACCCTCGATTCGCTGAGCCCGTCCCGCAATGCCTACCACAACGTTCATCCGTTGCTACTGACGGTTGCGCGATCGGCTGCGGACGGTTTCCCCGGCAACATAGTCGAGGTCGCTCCGGTCTCCTGGGTGGTGTCGCTCAATCAGGCATTGCAGGCGGCTGATTTCGATTGGCTCGTCCTGGTCAACGCCGGCGAGGAGCTCACGCCCAGCGGTCTGCTGATGGCGTGCCTGGAATTGCTGACGGCGCCCGATTGCCGGGCCGTGTATTGCGACCAGATGTACCGTCAGGCGAACGGCGATCTGGGCGCCGCATTCCGGCCGGCATTCAACCTCGACTACCTGCTCAGCTTCCCGGCGGGCATGGCCCATCACTGGTTGTTCCGTCGGGATGTGCTGCTCGAGGCCGGCGGTTTCGATGCTGGGCTCCCGCGGGCGGTGGAGCTGGACATGATTTTGCGGCTGATCGGCTCTGGCGGACTTGCCGGGCTCGGACACATCGCCGAGCCGCTGCTCATTACCGATGCGCCGGCCGTATTCGACATCGAAGATGAGCGCGTGGCGATCCTGCGTCATCTACAGGAGCGGGGCTACGAGCAACCCAGGATCGAATCCAGTGAGCCGGGGCAGTATTGCGTCCACTACGGGCACTCGCAGCAGCCGATGGTGTCGATGCTGGTCCTGGCTGGCAGCCAGCTGGCGCGACTGCAACGTTGTGTGGAAAGCCTGCTGGAAACGACCCGTTATCCGCACTACGAACTGTTGCTGGTCGAGAGCGATCCTTCGGCGGGCGAGGTCAGGGACTGGCTGAAGGCTCTCGAAGGCATGGGTGAGGCGCGCCTGAGGACCGTCTGGCCTGCTGCTGCGCAACTCGGTGTGGCCGCTGCGCTGAATCTGGCGGCCGGCCAGGCGAAGGGCGAATACCTGCTCATGCTTTCGCCGGACACGGCGGTGATCGATGAGCAGTGGCTGGACGAGTTGGTCAATCACGCCCAGCGTCCGGAAGTCGGCGTGGTCGGGGGTAAGCTCCTTGCCGCGGATGGCACGATTCGCCATGCAGGGCTGATACTCGGCCTGGAAGGGCCGGTGGGGCGCCCGTTCGTGGGCGAATCCCCGAACGCCCCTGGCTACCTGCAGCGCCTGCAAGTCGACCAGGACTACAGCGCTGTGAGTCGGGACTGCTTGATGATTGCCCGGGAGCTGTACGAGGCCCTTGGCGGAATCGCTGAAGACCTGCCGGAGCGCTACGTCGACGCGGACATTTGCCTGCGTGCCCGGCAGGCGGGCTACCTGACTGTCTGGGCGGCGAGCGCGAAACTGATGCTCGATGCGGACGAGACGCCCGTTGCCTCCGGGGATGAGCAGGATGCCTTCTATGCTCGGTGGTTGCCGGTGCTGGCTCGCGACCCGGCGTACAACCCCAACTTCTCGCTGGCCCAGCCAGGCGGCTTCAAACTGGCCGACACCGCGCTGTCCTGGCGTCCGCTTTCTTCCTGGAAGCCGCTGCCGACAGTGCTGGCCCATCCGGCGGACCAGTTCGGCTGTGGTCACTACCGCGTCATGCAGCCCTTCGCGGCCCTGCAACAGGCAGGGATGGTCGACGGTGCGTTGTCGATGGGGCTGATGCACGTGACCGATCTGGAGCGCTATGCGCCGGACACTATCGTGCTGCAACGGCAGATCGGCGACGAGCGTCTGGAGGCGATGCGCCGGATGAAGGCTTTCTCCGGGGCATTCAAGGTCTACGAGCTGGACGATTATCTGCTGAACCTGCCCATGAAGAGCGCGCACCGCCAGCACATGCCCAAGGACATCCTCAAGTCCCTGCGGCGCGGCCTGGGGTTCGTCGATCGCTTCGTGGTATCCACCGAGCCGCTCGCCGAGGCCTTTGCCGGCATGCACGATGACATACTCGTGGTCGAGAACCGTCTGCCGGTTGGCTGGTGGCAGGGGCTGCAGGGCCAGCGTCGGGTTTCCGCCAAGCCGCGAGTGGGCTGGGCGGGTGGTTCGAGCCATACCGGCGACCTGGAACTGATCGAGGACGTTGTGAAGGCGTTGGCGAACGAAGTGGAGTGGGTCTTCTTCGGCATGTGTCCGGAGTCCATGCGCCCCTACGTCCACGAGTTCCACCCCGGTGTGTCCATCGAGCAATATCCGGCGGCGCTGGCGCGCTTGAACCTGGATCTGGCCCTGGCTCCGGTCGAGTTGAACCTGTTCAACGAGTGCAAGAGCAACCTGCGTCTGCTGGAGTACGGCGCCTGCGGTTTCCCGGTGATCTGCAGTGACATCCGCTGCTATCAGGGCGACCTGCCGGTGACCCGCGTGAAGAACCGCTTCAAGGACTGGGTGGAGGCGATCCGCATGCACCTGGCTGACCTGGATGCCACTGCCCGCATGGGTGACGAGCTCCAGACCGTGGTTCGCCGGGACTGGATGCTGGAAGGCCGCAACCTTGAGCTCTGGCTCAAGGGCTGGACGCCCGGTTCGCTCTAAAGCTCCTGGCGTCGAAGCCGACAAGGCCCCGCATGTGCGGGGCCTTGTCGTTTCCGGGCGTGGGCAGGGCATCCTGCCGGATCGGTCAGCATCTTCCTAAAGTTTTCCGGAGGGTGGTCGAAAAGCTGACTGGATGGCGGACGTTGGCGTGGCAAGCCCCGGGCAAGAAATTTTTTTTGAACGCCCCTAAAGCTTCCTCCGACACCGCCGATACGAAGTACGAATGCGAACTTTACGGGTGCCTGGGCGATGCCCACCCAAGGTCGCAAGCTCAGGCAAACAAGCAGTCCTCGGAGGACACCACCATGGCTTTGACCGTCAACACGAACATTGCTTCGCTCAACACCCAGCGCAACCTGAACACCTCCTCCCGTGCGCTGGACACTTCCCTGCAACGTCTGTCCACCGGTTCCCGCATCAACAGCGCCAAGGACGACGCCGCCGGCCTGCAGATCGCCAACCGTCTGAGCAGCCAGATCAACGGCCTCGGCGTTGCGGTGAAGAACTCCAACGACGGTATCTCCATGGCGCAGACCGCTGAAGGTGCCCTGCAACAGTCCACCAGCATCCTGCAGCGTATGCGTGACCTGGCCCTGCAATCGTCCAACGGTTCCAACAGCACCGAAGAACGCAAGGCCCTGAACGACGAAGTGACCGAGCTGAAGAAAGAGCTGGATCGTATTTCCAACACCACCACCTTCGGTGGTCGCAAACTCCTCGATGGCACCTTCGGCACCACCACCTTCCAGGTGGGCAGTGCCGCCAACGAAACCATCAGCGTCAAGATCGACGAGATGAGCACCGAGTCCCTGGAAGCTACCTTCAGCTCCGGCTCCATCGACGCGGGTGATGTCGCCAGTACCGCCGCGAGCGCCTCCGGTGCTATCGCCATCTCCGTCACCATGGTCGGCGGCGACGCGCGCACCTTCAGTGCCACCTTCGCCAGTGGCGCCACTGTTGAAGAGCAGGTACAGGCCCTGGCCACCGTGATCAACGATGCCAACATCGGTGTGGGTGCCTTCGTCAACGATGATGGAGACATCGAACTGGTGACCGCCCTGACTTCCGGTGCCGCTGACGGCAACATTGAGTCCCTGACCTTCGCTTCCGGTGCTAGCGTCGCGGCTGCCGAGACTGCCGCCGCCACCGGTACCGACGCCACCGTCGCCGCGGTGACCGACGAAAACCAGGTGAAGGACATCGACCTGACCGAGGTGAAGTCTTCCCAGGAAGCCGTGATCATCATCGACCAGGCCATCCAGTCCATCGACGCCCAGCGCGCCAGCCTCGGTGCTGTGCAGAACCGCTTCGAGAACACCATCTCGAACCTGCAGAACATCGGTGAGAACGTATCGGCCGCCCGCGGTCGTATCCAGGACACCGACTTCGCCGCGGAAACGGCTAACCTGACCAAGAACCAGATCCTGCAGCAAGCAGGTACCTCGATCCTGGCCCAGGCTAACCAGCTGCCGCAGGCGGTACTCAGCCTCCTGGGCTAAAGCCTGGACGAGGCAAGGCGGTAAACGTGGGGGGAAGTGCATGGCGCTTCCCCCCTTCTTGCCATTTGTGAGGTGAGCACAAAATGGATATCGGAATAGTCAACCTGACGAGCAAGGGAGTGAGCGCTGCTCCTGTCGGCAATGGCCAGGTCCGTGGTCCGGCAGAAAAGGAAGGTCGCGAAAAGGCAGTCGATCAGGTTCAGCCGCAGTCCGAAGCCGAGGACCGTGAGCCAGTGGAGGCGGCGGCCTCGAGTATTCAGGAGTTCGTCCAGAGCATTCGTCGAAATCTGAATTTCGATGTGGACGATAGCAGTGGTCGCGTGGTGGTACAGGTGACCGATTCAGAGTCCGGCGAAGTGATCCGTCAGATTCCGTCGGAGGACGCGCTCAAGCTGGCAGAAAGCCTGTCAGAAATGCGCAGCCTGCTATTCAAAGCTGAGGCCTGAGCAGTTATCTGAACCTTCGTGCCAGGTGGCACGTTTCTTGACTGCTTTTGGACTCAACAGATGAAGGCGTCAGACGATTGGCGAGGTAGAGGAAAATGGCTGGTATAACTGGACTCGGCACGAACATGGACATCGACGGCATCGTCAAGGCCCTGGTCGATGCCGAAAGAGCGCCCAAGGACTCCCAACTGGCCCGCGTGGAGAAAAGTGCCACGTCGAAGTTCTCTGCGGTCGGTCAGCTAATGAGTGCAATCAGCGATTTCCAGACGGCGCTGAAAGATCTCAACTCGAGTGACCTGTTCGCCAAACGTTCGGCAAAGTCGAGCAATATCGACCTGGCCACTGTCTCCGCTACCAACACCGCAAGCTCCGGTAAATACCAGGTCACAGTCGAGAAGCTTGCCAGCGCAAGCAAGGTCGGCACTGCCAGCTTCGCGAAGGACGCCACAGCGGCTGCGTCTGGAACGTTGACGGTCAAGCTTGGACCGGACGACCGTGGTGTCGACGTGCAAGTCGCCGCCGGTGCCTCTCTGTCGGAGATTCGCGATAGCCTGAACAAGGCGCTCAAGGACAAAGGCGTCAGCGCCAACATCGTCAGCAACCCGGCGGATGGATCGTCTCGCCTGGTGCTCAGTTCCAACACCACTGGCGCGGGCAAGGACATCTATGTCCAGGCATCCGCCGGGCTGGAAGCGTTCCGCATCGGCGACTTCGCCGATAACAACCCGACCTCCAGTCCCAGTGGTGCGCTCGCGGCAATGGATACCACCAGCGCCAGTAGCAGCGGTTACATCAATCAGGCTCAGGACGCGGAGTTCACCATTGATGGGCTGACGCTGCGCAGCTCCAGCAACACGGTTTCGAATGCGATTTCCGATGTCACCCTCAATTTGGTGGGCGCAGAGCCTGGCAAGAAATTCACGGTGACGGTCGACCAGGACACGTCCACCGTCAAAGGCAACATCAAGAAATTCGTCGACGCCTACAACAAGTTGATAGGGGTGACCAAGAGCCTGACATCCGTGACCTCGGCCGGTGAAGGCAATACGCCGGTCACCGGTCCCCTGCTGGGTGACGCTTCGGTACGTTCGTTGCTGTCCACTGTTCGCAACGAGTTGGTCAATCCATCTGGTCAGAAGGACGGTGTATCCATCCTGTCCGATCTTGGCATCACGACCCAGAAGGATGGCACGCTGAAGATCCAGGACAGCAAGCTGGACAGCGTCCTCAGCACGCAGTACGAGTCTGTTGCCGGCTTCTTCACTGGTGACAAGGGCCTGACGTCCCGCCTCAACGCCAAGCTCGATCCGTACACGCAATCAGGCGGAATCCTCGCCGAGCGCCAGAACGGGCTGCAGGAAACGCTCAATTCGGTAAAGGATCAGCGTACCCAGCTGGATCTGCGCATGGCAAAAGTGCAGACGCGGCTGTACGCCCAGTACAACGCCATGGACTCCCTGGTCGCCGGTCTGAAGCAGACCAGCGATCGGCTGAGCCAGGCTCTTTCCAACCTTCCCGGCGTAGTCAAGCAGAGCTAAGTAATGGCCAATCCAATCGATACCTACAAGCAGGTCAAGACCAGCCAGGAAGTTACTCCCTACCGTGCGGTGCAGCTGCTGCTGGATGGCGCGCTGGAGCGCCTGTCCCTCGCTCGCCATGGCCTCGAAACCGGCAACCCGGAAGTTCGCGGGATGGCGGTGGGGTCTACCCTCAGCATCATTGGCGTGCTCCAGGCCAGCCTGGACAAGCAGCTCGGTGGCGAGATCGCCGAGAACCTGGATGCCCTCTACGACTACATGACCCGTCGGTTGTCCCGGGTGGCCCTGGACAACTCGCCGCGCCCTCTCGAGGAGGTCGAAGCGCTGCTGCTTGAGATCAAGCAGGCCTGGGACTCCATCGACCCGGAAGTGAATGCGCCGGTAGCCGCAAAAAATTCCTGATTTGCGCAAAGCGGCGGGCTAAAGCTCTCGCGTGTGCTGCCGATACCTTGGGTATCAAAGCCCGACACACGAGCGAGAGCGAATATGAACGCGATGGCGGCCCTCAAGCAGTATCAGTCCGTGAACACCCAGGCCCAGGCCGTGGATGCCAGCCCACATCGGCTGATCCAGATGCTCATGGAAGGCGGCCTGACGCGCCTCGCCCAAGCCCGTGGTGCCATCGAGCGTGGTCAGCTGGCGCAAAAAGGCGAGCTGATCGGCAAGGCAATCGCTATCATTGGCGGTCTGCGTGATGGCCTGAACTTCGAGCAGGGCGGCGATATCGCGGCCAACCTCGATGCACTCTACGCGTACATGGTGTCCCGCCTGCTCGAAGCGAACCTGAAAAGCGACGCGGCGCTGGTGGACGAAGTAGCAGGGTTGTTGCGTAACGTGAAAACCGGATGGGATGGCATTGCCCAGTGATGCCGTCCAGGTTGGCAGGAGAGTTCCAATGAATGCATCAGTCCAGCGTCTTGAAGCAACCGGCAGCGCTCTGCGTGATGCGCTGGCCCGCCAGGACTGGGCAGCCATCGGTGAGCTTGACCAGCTCTGCCGTCAGGTGGTCGATGACGCCATGGTCGATGCCGTGGACGATGTCGAGGCGCTCGGCAGTCGCCTGCAGGAACTGCTTGGCCTTTATCGCGAGCTGGTTTCTATCTGTCAGTTGGAACAGCAACGTATTGCGGGTGAGCTGGTTCAGCTCAATCAGGCCCAACAGGGCGCCAAGGTCTACAAGCTATTCGGCTGATGGCTCAGCGATTCCCATCTGCCACTAGTTCGATACTGCTCCGACAGTCGCTTAGCCATTCTGTCGGCTCGACCAAAAAAAGCACGCCATAAAATTGACTCGGCAAGGGTTTTTCACTTTACTAGTGGCCAATTGCCGGTCGATCCTCTTCCCGGGATGCACCGTCTGCCCATGCGCCGTGGAAAACGGCGTTCAGCCCTAAAAGCAAGAACCAGACAATGTGGCGTGAAACCAAGATTCTGCTGATCGACGACAATAGCGATCGCCGCCGCGACTTCGCGGTGATCCTGAATTTCCTCGGTGAAGAGTACCTGGACTGCGGCAGCGATGACTGGCGCGACGTGACGGGGCCCCTGAACTCCAGCCGCGACGTCTTGTGCGTCATGCTGGGTGAGGTGGGTGCCAAGGGCGGTGCGCTCGAGCTGATCAAGCAGTTGCTGGCCTGGGATGAGTTCCTGCCGGTCCTGCTGATCGGCGACCAGGTCCAGGCCGACTGGCCGGAAGACCTCCGCCGTCGCCTGCTGACCAACCTGGAAATGCCGCCCAGCTACAACAAGCTGCTCGACTCCCTGCATCGCGCCCAGGTCTACCGCGAAATGTACGACCATGCCCGCGAGCGTGGCCGTCAGCGCGAGCCCAACCTGTTCCGTAGCCTGGTGGGCACCAGTCGTGCCATCCAGCAAGTCCGCCAGATGATGCAGCAGGTGGCCGACACTGACGCCAGCGTGCTGATCCTGGGCGAGTCCGGTACCGGCAAGGAAGTGGTGGCGCGCAACCTTCACTACCATTCCAAGCGTCGCGAAGCGCCATTCGTACCGGTCAACTGCGGCGCTATCCCGGCGGAGCTGCTGGAAAGCGAACTCTTCGGCCACGAGAAGGGCGCTTTCACTGGCGCCATCACCAGCCGGGCAGGGCGCTTCGAGTTGGCCAACGGCGGCACCCTGTTCCTCGACGAGATCGGCGACATGCCGCTGCCGATGCAGGTCAAGTTGTTGCGTGTGCTGCAGGAACGCACCTTCGAGCGCGTGGGTAGCAACAAGACGCAGAACGTCGACGTGCGCATCATCGCCGCCACCCACAAGAACCTCGAACAGATGATCGAGGCGGGCAGCTTCCGCGAAGACCTTTATTACCGCCTCAACGTTTTCCCCATTGAAATGGCGCCGTTGCGCGAGCGGGTGGAAGACATCCCGCTGCTGATCAACGAACTTATCTCGCGCATGGAGCACGAGAAGCGCGGCTCCATCCGCTTCAACTCCGCCGCCATCATGTCGCTGTGCAACCACGACTGGCCGGGCAACGTCCGTGAGCTGGCCAACCTGGTGGAGCGCATGGCGATCATGCATCCCTACGGCGTCATTGGCGTTAGCGAGTTGCCGAAGAAATTCCGCCATGTGGATGACGAGGACGAGCAACTCAAGGCCAGCCTGCGCGAGGAAATCGAAGAGCGTTCGGCCATTGGCGCCGGTCTTCCGGGTGTTGCCGCGCCAGCGCTGTTGCCGCCCGAAGGCCTGGATCTCAAGGATTACCTCGGCAACCTGGAGCAGGGCCTGATTCAGCAAGCATTGGACGACGCCTCCGGGGTCGTGGCCCGTGCCGCCGAGCGTCTGCGCATTCGCCGTACCACCCTGGTGGAGAAGATGCGCAAGTACGGCATGAGCCGTCGCGACGAGGAATTGGCGGAAGAATAACCCCGCTTTTTACAAGTCGTTGTTTTTAAAGGACTAAATTTTAGGCACGGGTATTGCTTTATCTCCCTCGACCGACCGTCTGCTGACGGTCGATGGAGCGAGAGAAGAGCATGAGCCACGCCGTTACGCCCGCACAGAATCCGGAAACCGCCCCCGTCGAACAGGCCAGTCGCGCGGGTCTTGAACAAGCCTTTGCGCTGTTCAACCAGATGTCGACCCAGCTCAGCGAGTCCTACAGCCTGTTGGAAGCGCGGGTCACCGAGCTGAAGGGCCAATTGGCCCTGGTCAGTGCCCAGCGCATGCAGGAACTGGCGGAGAAGGAACGGCTCGCCAACCGCCTGCAGAGCCTGTTGGACCTGCTACCCGGCGGCGTCATCGTGATCGATGGGCAGGGCGTGGTGCGCGAAGCCAATCCCGTGGCGCGCAACCTGCTCGGCCAACCCTTGGTGGGCATGCTCTGGCGCGAAGTGATCGCGCGTAACTTCGCCCCGCGCGAAGACGATGGCCATGAAATCTCCCTCAAGGATGGACGCCGTCTTTCCATCGCCACCCGTTCCCTGAATGCCGAGCCCGGCCAACTGGTTCTGCTCACCGACCTGACGGAAACCCGTCGCCTGCAGGACCAGCTTTCCCGCCACGAACGCCTTTCTGCCCTGGGGCGCATGGTCGCGTCCCTGGCTCACCAGATCCGCACGCCGCTGTCCGCGGCCTTGCTCTATGCCAGCCACTTGACCCAGCAGGTGCTGCCAACGGATCAGCAGCAGCGTTTTGCCGGTCGCCTCAAGGAGCGGCTGCATGAATTGGAGCATCAGGTTCGCGACATGTTGGTGTTCGCCCGTGGCGAGCTGCCACTGCCGGACCGCCTGGCGCCGTCGACGCTGTTCTCGGCCCTGCGCGCATCGGCCGAGTCCCATGTGCAAGGCAAGGAAGTGCGCTGGCAGTGCGATCTCGCCGAGGGCGAACTGCTGTGTAATCGCGACACCCTGGTCGGTGCAATGCTCAACCTGATCGAGAATGCCAACCAGGCCGCCGGCCGCGACCTGCGCCTCAAGGTCCACCTCTACCGGCGCGGTGGCGATCTGCACCTGACCATCAGTGACAACGGCCCCGGTATCGACGCCGCCACTCTGGCGCGCCTGGGCGAACCCTTCTTCACCACCAAGACCACTGGCACCGGACTCGGGCTGGCCGTGGTCAAGGCGGTGGCGCGTGCCCACCAGGGCGAGCTGCGGCTGCGCTCGCGTCCTGGCCGCGGTACTTGCGCCACCCTGGTCCTGCCGCTGATTCCCGCGGCACATTCGGTTTTTCAGGAGTAAAGGACTATGACTGCCAAAATTCTTCTGGTCGAAGACGACCGCGCCCTGCGTGAAGCCCTGGCGGACACCTTGCTGATCGGTGGCTATGACTACCGTGCGGTGGACTGCGCCGAGGCTGCCCTGGCAGCGCTGGGTGAGGAGTCCTTCGGTCTGATGGTCAGCGACGTCAACATGCCCGGCATGGATGGCCACCAACTTCTGGCCATCGTCCGTCAGCGCTACCCGCAGTTGCCGGTGTTGCTGATGACCGCCTTCGGCGCCGTGGAGCGCGCGGTGGATGCCATGCGCCAGGGCGCCGCCGATTACCTGGTGAAACCCTTCGAACCCAATACCCTGTTGGATCTTGTGGCGCGGCATGCCTTGGGGCGTGTGAGTCAGGCCATCAGCGATGGCCCCGTAGCCCTGGAGCCAGCCAGCCGCCAGTTGCTTGAACTGGCCGCGCGCGTGGCACGCAGCGATTCCACTGTGCTGATCTCGGGTGAGTCCGGTACCGGCAAGGAGGTACTGGCGCAGTACATCCACCAGCAGTCCACTCGGGCCAACGGCCCCTTTATTGCCATCAACTGCGCAGCCATTCCAGACAACATGCTGGAAGCCACCCTGTTCGGCCATGAGAAGGGCGCCTTCACCGGTGCCATCGCCAGCGCGCCGGGCAAGTTCGAACTGGCGGACGGCGGCACCATCTTGCTTGATGAGATTTCCGAAATGCCGCTGGGCCTACAGGCCAAGTTGCTGCGTGTGCTGCAGGAGCGTGAGGTGGAACGAGTGGGCGCGCGCCGGCCGATCAGCCTGGATATCCGTGTGCTCGCCACCACTAACCGCGATCTTGCCGGCGAAGTGGCAGCGGGGCGTTTCCGGGAAGACCTTTACTACCGTCTTTCCGTGTTCCCCCTGGCTTGGCGCCCGCTGAGGGAACGTCCGGCAGATATTCTGCCGCTGGCCGAGCGTCTGCTGGCCAAGCACGTCAAGAAAATGAATCACTCCGCCGTGCGCTTCTCCAGCGAAGCCCGGGCAGCGCTGCTGGCCCACGCATGGCCGGGCAACGTGCGCGAGTTGGACAACGCCGTGCAGCGCGCGCTGATCCTGCAGCAGGGTGGGGTGGTCCAGCCTCACGACCTGTGCCTGACCGCCCCTATCGGCATGGCTATCGCGCCCGCCGCGCCGGCGGTTGCTCCGGCCACTGTTTCCGCGCCCGTGGTGCCGTTGCCGGTGGCTGCCGCGCCTGCCGAAGCACCCAGTGCCTTGGGGGATGACCTGCGCCGCCATGAGTTCCAGATGATCATCGACACCCTGCGCTCCGAACGCGGCCGTCGCAAGGAAGCCGCCGAACGCCTGGGCATCAGCCCGCGCACCCTGCGCTACAAGCTCGCGCAGATGCGCGATGCCGGCATGGACGTCGAAGCGTACCTCTACGCCAGCTGAAGCTGACGCTTATTTGTAGGAGCGAGCTTTGCTCGCGAACGGCCCGAGCGCGATTTTTCGCGAGCAGAGCTCGCTCCTACATATTCACCTCCTCCCCGTAACACCCGTTCCTGAGCTTTTGGCACCCTTGTTGCAGATACCCTTTCATCGGATCGCGTAGCGTCAAAAAAACGCGGCAGTTGGAGGAATGTGATGAGCCAGGGTGTTGAATTCAATCGCCTGATGTTGGAAATGCGCTCCATGCAGATGGACGCGATGGCCCGCGCCAAGCCTGCCCCCGTGGCAGCGCCGGAGGCCGGTGCGCCGAGTTTTGCCGACATGCTCGGCCAGGCGGTCAACAAGGTCGCGGATACCCAGAAGGTGTCCACCGAAATGGCCACCGCGTTCGAGGTCGGGCAGAAGGGCGTTGACCTCACTGACGTGATGATCGCGTCGCAGAAGGCCAGTGTTTCCTTCGAGGCCATGACTCAGGTGCGGAACAAGCTGGTCCAGGCCTACCAAGACATCATGCAGATGCCGGTTTGAGGACGGATTGAGAAATGGCTGAAGCAGCTGTTGCAAAGGTCCCCGCCAAGGCAGATGCACCGGAAGAGAAGAAGCCGCTTTTCGGCCTGTCTTTCCTGGATAACCTCTCGCAGATGAGCATGCTGCGTCAGGTCGGCCTGCTGGTCGGCCTGGCCGCCAGTGTCGCGATCGGTTTTGCCGTGGTGCTCTGGTCGCAGCAGCCGGACTATCGCCCGCTGTACGGCAGCCTGTCGGGAATGGATGCCAACCAGGTGGTCGAAGCCTTGGGCGCCGCCGACATCCCCTACAAGATCGAGCCCAACTCCGGCGCCCTGCTGGTGAAGGCCGACGACCTCGCCCGTGCCCGCATGAAACTTGCCGCCGCTGGTGTGGCGCCCAGCGACAACACCGTTGGCTTCGAGATTCTCGACAAGGAGCAGGGGCTCGGCACCAGCCAGTTCATGGAAGCAACCCGCTACCGCCGCGGCCTGGAAGGCGAGCTGGCGCGCACCATCTCCAGCCTGAACAACGTCAAGGGTGCGCGTGTGCACTTGGCCATTCCCAAGAGTTCGGTGTTCGTGCGTGACGAACGCAAACCCACGGCCTCTGTACTGGTTGAGCTCTATCCCGGCCGCGGCCTGGAGCCGAGCCAGGTGATGGCGATCGTCAACCTGGTGGCGACCAGCGTGCCGGAACTGGAGAAGTCCCAGGTCACCGTCGTTGACCAGAAGGGCAACTTGCTGTCCGATCAGCAGGAGCTGTCCGAGCTGACCATGGCCGGCAAGCAGTTCGACTACACCCGTCGCATGGAAACCCTCTACACCCAGCGCGTGCACAGCATCCTGCAGCCTGTGCTGGGCAGCGGTCGTTACAAAGCGGAGGTCTCGGCCGACGTCGATTTCAGCGCCGTCGAATCCACCTCCGAGATGTTCAACCCGGACCAGCCAGCCCTGCGCAGCGAGCAGAAGCTTGCTGAAGAGCGGCAGAACAATGGCGGCCCGCAAGGCGTCCCCGGCGCGCTGTCGAACCAGCCCCCGGCACCCGGCGCCGCGCCCCAGCAAGCCACGGGCGCCGCAGCCGCCGGCGTGCAGCCGGGCCAGCCGCTGCTGGATGACAACGGTCAGCAGATCATCGACCCGACTACCGGCAAGCCGATGCTCGCGCCGTATCCCACCGACAAGCGCGACCAGACCACGCGCAACTTCGAACTGGACCGCTCCATCAGCTACACCAAGCAGCAGCAGGGCCGCCTGCGCCGGCTTTCCGTCGCGGTGGTGCTGGACGACCAGGTCAAGATCGACCCGCAAACCGGCGAAGCCACCCGCGTGCCCTGGACTGCCGACGAGATCACCCGCTTCACCCGTCTGGTGCAGGACTCGGTGGGTTACGACGCCAGCCGGGGCGACAGTGTCAGCGTGATCAACACCGCGTTCATCGCCGACGGCGCCGAAGAAGTCATCGATATTCCGTTCTACACCCAGCCCTGGTTCTGGGATGTGGTGAAGCAGGTGCTGGGGGTGCTCTTCATCCTGGTGCTGGTATTCGGCGTGCTGCGTCCGGTGCTGAACAACATCAGCGGCGGCAAGGGCAAGGATCTTGAAGGCGGCCGTAACGGCGATGTCGACCTGGGCGAGATGGGGCTGTCCGGCGAGCTGTCGGATGACCGCGTCAGCCTTGGCGGCCCGCAAAGCATCCTCCTGCCGAGCCCGAGCGACGGGTATGATGCGCAGCTCAATGCCATCAAGAACCTGGTGGCCGAAGATCCTGGCCGCGTGGCCCTGGTAGTCAAAGAATGGATCAACGCCGATGAGTGATAATCGCGCCCCCGCCAAGCTGAACAAGGTCGACAAGGCCGCCATTCTGCTGCTGTCCCTGGGCGAGACTGACGCTGCCCAGGTGCTCCGCCACATGGGCCCCAAGGAAGTGCAGCGGGTTGGCGTCGCCATGGCTCAGATGCGCAACATCCACCGTGAGCAGGTGGAGCAGGTGATGAGCGAGTTCGTCGAGATCGTCGGCGACCAGACCAGCCTGGGCGTCGGCGCCGACGGCTACATCCGCAAGATGCTCACCCAGGCCCTGGGTGAGGACAAGGCCAACAACCTGATCGACCGCATCCTGTTGGGCGGCAGCACCAGCGGCCTGGACAGCCTGAAATGGATGGAACCGCGTGCCGTGGCTGACGTGATCCGTTACGAGCACCCGCAGATCCAGGCCATCGTCGTCGCCTACCTGGACCCGGATCAGGCCGCCGAAGTGCTCAGCCATTTCGACCACAAGGTGCGCCTGGATATCGTCCTGCGCGTGTCGTCGCTGAACACCGTACAACCCTCGGCGCTCAAGGAACTGAACCTGATCCTCGAGAAGCAGTTCGCCGGCAACGCCAGCACCACCCGCACCACCATGGGCGGCGTGAAGCGCGCGGCGGACATCATGAACTTCCTCGACAGTTCGGTCGAAGGCCAACTGATGGACTCCATCCGTGAAGTGGACGAAGACCTCTCGACCCAGATCGAAGACCTGATGTTCGTCTTCGACAACCTGGCCGATGTCGACGACCGCGGTATCCAGGCACTGCTGCGCGAGGTTTCTTCCGATGTGCTGGTGCTGGCCCTCAAGGGCTCGGATGAAGCCATCAAGGAAAAGGTCTTCAAGAACATGTCCAAACGTGCCGCCGAACTGTTGCGCGACGACCTGGAGGCCAAGGGCCCGGTCCGCGTCAGCGACGTGGAATCGGCGCAGAAGGAAATCCTTACCATCGCCCGCCGCATGGCTGAAGCCGGGGAAATCGTCCTCGGTGGCAAGGGCGGCGAAGAAATGATCTGAGGCGGCGACCATGGCCAGCAAGGAACAGGCAAGCGAGCTGATCCGCGCCAAGGACGTCAACGTCTTTGATCGCTGGTCGTTGCCCAGCTTCGACCCGGACGCTCCCGAGCCCGCAGTAGCGGAAGAGCCGCTGGCTGCGGCGCCCGAGCCCGAGCCGGAACCGCAGATCGAGGAGGTTCCGGTCGAAGACGTCAAGCCGCTGACGCTGGACGAGCTCGAGGCCATCCGTCAGGACGCCTACAACGAAGGCTTCGCCACCGGTGAGCGGGACGGCTTCCACGCCGGCCAGCTCAAGGCCCGGCAGGAGGCCGAGGTCGCTGTGAATACCCGGCTCGCGCAACTCGAAACCCTTATGGTTCAGTTGCTCGACCCCATCGCCGAGCAGGACCGGCAGATCGAGGAATCACTGGTGCATCTCACCAGCCTGATCACCCGCCAGGTGATCCAGCGCGAGCTGCGCGTGGATTCCAGCCAGATCCGCCATGTCCTGCGTGAGGCCCTGAAGTTGCTGCCCATGGGTGCCAGCAACCTGCGCATCCACATCAATCCGCAGGACTTCGAGCAGGTGAAGGCCCTGCGTGAGCGGCATGAAGAAACCTGGCGCATCCTCGAGGACGAATCGCTGGAACCGGGCGGTTGCCGGGTCGAGACCGAGCATTCGCGCATCGACGCCAGCATCGAGACGCGCTTGAGCCAGGCCATGAAGCAGCTCTTCGAGCAGCAGCGCGAACAGAAGGTCCATCCGCCGTCAGCCGACCTGGTCATGGACCTGGACTCCCCGGACAGCCTCGACCATGCGTATTGAGCGCGCCAGCTTCGCCAAGCGTCTGGCGGGTTATAACGATGTGATCGATCTGCCCTCGCAACCCCTGGTGGAAGGCCGCCTGCTGCGCATGGTGGGCCTCACCCTGGAGGCCGAAGGCTTGCGTGCGCCGGTGGGCAGTCGTTGCCTGGTGATCAACGATGACAGCTACCACCCCGTGCAGGTGGAAGCCGAGGTGATGGGTTTTTCCGGCAGCAAGATCTACCTGATGCCGGTGGGCAGCCTCTCCGGCATCGCGCCTGGCGCCCGCGTGGTACCGCTGCCGGATACCGGTCGCCTGCCCATGGGCATGTCCATGCTGGGCCGTGTGCTCGATGGCGCCGGCCGCGCGCTGGATGGCAAGGGCGGCATGAAGGCCGAGGACTGGGTGCCGATGGATGGTCCCACCATCAACCCGCTGAAGCGCCACCCCATCAACGAACCCCTGGACGTCGGAATTCGCTCCATCAATTCCCTGCTCACGGTCGGTCGCGGCCAGCGCCTCGGCCTGTTCGCCGGTACCGGCGTGGGCAAGAGCGTGCTGCTCGGTATGATGACCCGCTTCACCGAGGCGGAAATCATCGTCGTCGGCCTGATCGGTGAGCGGGGTCGCGAGGTGAAGGAATTCATCGAGCACATCCTCGGCGAGGAAGGCCTCAAGCGTTCCGTCGTGGTCGCGTCCCCGGCGGACGACGCGCCGCTGATGCGGCTGCGTGCGGCCATGTATTGCACGCGCATCGCCGAATACTTCCGCGACAAGGGCAAGAATGTCTTGCTGCTGATGGATTCCCTGACCCGCTTCGCCCAGGCCCAGCGCGAGATCGCTCTGGCCATCGGCGAGCCGCCAGCGACCAAAGGCTATCCGCCATCGGTGTTCGCAAAACTGCCGAAGCTGGTGGAGCGAGCCGGTAATGCGGAGCAGGGCGGCGGCTCCATTACCGCCTTCTACACGGTTCTTTCCGAAGGCGACGACCAGCAGGACCCCATCGCCGACTCCGCGCGGGGGGTGCTCGACGGTCACTTCGTGCTATCCCGCCGTCTGGCCGAGGAAGGTCACTACCCGGCCATCGACATCGAGGCGTCCATCAGCCGGGTAATGCCCCAGGTGGTCAGCCCGGAGCACATGAAAATGGCGCAACGCTTCAAGCAGCTCTGGTCGCGCTACCAGCAAAGCCGCGACCTGATCAGCGTGGGCGCCTATGTCGCCGGTGGCGATCCTGACACCGATCTGGCCATTGCCCGCCAGCCGACCATGAGCGCCTTCCTGCGCCAGGGGCTCGACGAGAGCGAGAACCTGGCCCAGAGCGCCCAGCGGCTGGCTGCCTCCCTGGGCATTCAGGGCTGATAGCGCATGTCCCGCAGTCGCGCGGCGCGCCTGGCGCCGGTCCTCGAAATGGCCGAGCGTGCCGAGCGCGAAGCGGCACGCATGCTGGGCCGTTGCCAAGGCCAGGTGACCCAGGCCGAGATGAAGCTGGGTGAACTGGAGCGCTACCGCTCCGATTACCAGCAGCAGTGGATCGAGGAAGGTCGACGCGGCGTTTCCGGCCAATGGCTCATGAACTACCAGCGCTTCCTGTCCCAGCTCGAGTCCGCCATCGGCCAGCAGATGCAGAGCCTCAAATGGCACCGCGACAACCTCGACAAGGCGCGTGCTGCGTGGCAACAGCGCTACGCACGACTCGAGGGACTACGCAAACTCGTGCAGCGCTACCTCGACGAAGCCCGTGCGGTCGAGGACAAGCGCGAGCAGAAGCTGCTGGACGAGCTGGTTCAACGCTTGCCGGCCCGGCACGAAGAGTAGAGCCAGCAAGGAGTAGGATGGGTAGCACGTGCGAAACCCATCAACCCGGTGGTGATGCGTACTTCAACGCGTCATCTCAGAACCATAAATTCTTCCAAGGCGCCGCTTTCCAGTTGCCCTGCCTCCAGGTGGGTGCTAAATCTTCACCACGCGTATTCCGAACTTGAACAAGGAGCTTTGCATGGCCATCACCTCGATGCCCTCAGACGATGGGCAGGAGCTGACCATCACCATCCAGGGACGATTCGATTTCGGCGCCCACCAGGAATTCCGCGACGCCTACGAGCGCGTCAACTTCACCCCCAAGCGCTACGTCGTGGACCTCAAGGGCACCACCTACCTCGACAGCTCCGCACTCGGCATGCTGCTTCTGCTGCGCGATCACGCCGGTGGCGAACGGGCGCAGATTCGCCTTGCCAACTGCAACTCCGACGTACGCAAGATCCTCGCCATTTCCAACTTCGAACAATTGTTCCAGATCGCCTGAGGCCCTCTGCCATGCCGTCGCCGCTGACGATCCTGATTGCCGAGGACAACGCGGCGGACAGGCTGCTGCTGTCCACCATCGTCAACCGCCAGGGCCATCGCGCCCTGACCGCCGCCAACGGTCGTGAGGCCGTGGCGCTGTTCCAGCAGGAACAGCCGCAACTGGTGCTGATGGATGCCCTGATGCCGGTGATGGACGGCTTCGAAGCTGCCCGTCAGATCAAGCAACTGGCGGGCGAAGCCCTGGTGCCGATCATCTTTCTCACCTCATTGACGGAAAACGAAGCGCTGGTGCGCTGCCTGGAGGCGGGCGGCGATGACTTCCTCGCCAAACCCTACAACCGGGTCATCCTCGAAGCCAAGATCAAGGCCCTGGATCGACTGCGTCGCCTACAGGACACCGTGCTGCAGCAGCGCGACCTGATCGCTCGCCACAATGAGCACCTGGTGACCGAACAGCGGGTGGCCAAGGCGGTGTTCGACAAGGTGGCGCACTCTGGTTGCCTGAGCGCTCCGAACATTCGTTACCTGCAATCGCCTTACGCGCTGTTCAATGGTGACCTGCTGTTGGCGGCCTACAAACCCTCGGGTGGCATGCACGTGCTGCTCGGCGACTTCACCGGCCACGGCCTGCCGGCGGCCATCGGTGCCATGCCCCTGGCCGAAGTGTTCTACGGCATGACCGCCAAGGGCTATGCCATGGCCGACATCCTGCGCGAGATGAACGCCAAGCTGAAACGCATCCTGCCGGTGGGAGTGTTCTGCTGCGCCACCTTCCTCAACCTGAGCTTCCAGCGACACCTGGTCGAGGTGTGGAATGGCGGCCTGCCCGATGGCTACCTGCGGCGCGCCGGCAACGGCGAACTGGTGCCGCTGGTGTCGCGCCACCTGCCGTTGGGGGTGCTCGACCAGGGCAGCTTCAACGCGCATTTCGAGTCCTACCCCATCGAGACGGGTGACCGCATCCTCCTGGTGTCCGACGGAGTGCTGGAAACCCGCAATGACAACGAAGAAACCTTTGGCGACCAGCGCTTGCGCGCCGTGCTCGACGCCAGCGGTGACGGCAATCGTCTGTTCGACGAGATTCAGCTGGCCCTGAGCGCCTTTCGTGGCCATGCCCAGGACGATGTGAGCATGATCGAGGTGCGCATGCTCGAAGAGTCCACCGAGCGTGCCAAGCTGGCCTTTACCGACAGTGGCCAGGCCAGCCCCCTGGACTGGTCCGCGTCTTTCGAGTTTCGTGCCCAGACGTTGAAACGCTTCAATCCGCTGCCTTTCCTGCTGCAGCTGCTGTTGGAGGTCCAGGGGCTGCGCGATCAGGGGGGCGCCCTCTATACGGTGCTCGCCGAGCTTTACTCCAACGCCCTGGAGCACGGCGTGCTGGGGTTGGATTCCTCGCTCAAGCGTAACGCCGAAGGTTTCGCCCGCTACTATCGGGAGCGCAGCGAGCGCCTGGCCGGCTTGGAGGAGGGCTACGTGCGTTTTCATTTGCAACTGGTCCCGGAAGGCCGGGGAGGGCGGTTGCTGATCCACGTCGAAGACAGCGGCAAGGGCTTCGACGTGGGCGCGGTCCTGGCTCAGCAGCCGTCGATGGACAGCCTCTGCGGTCGGGGCCTCACCCTGATCAGTCAGCTGACGGCACGTTGCGAGCCCGCCGCCGACGGCAAGGGCATTCACGTGGAGTTCCGTTGGCCCACTCGGGCATAATTTTCTGACGTTCAGTACAGGGAGTGACGGGTTTGTCCAATATCCATCTCGACCATTCTGTGCTGTCTTCCCTGCGGGAAGTCATGGAGGACGAGTTTCCAGTGCTGCTGGATACCTTCCTGGCGGACTCAGCGGAGCGCCTGCGACAGATCCAGCAGGCGAATACCGTGCATGACGGCCAGGCCCTGCGCCTGGCGGCCCATAGCTTCAAGGGCAGTTGCAGCAACATGGGCGCTCCCGTGCTGGCGGGGCTGTGCAAGCAACTGGAAGACATCGCCCGGCGCGAGCCACTTCTCGATGCGGCTGCCGTCATCCTGCAGATCGAGCAGGAGTTCCTCATCGTCCGCGACCTGTTGCAGGAAGAGCGTCGCGGCCTGGCCCACTGATCTGCCCCCCAGCCTTCGGCCAGCATGTTGGCCCATCCTTTGCTATTCCCTTGGCACGAACCAACCCGAGCGGAGAGTGCCCATGCCCGTTGCCCCCGATCTGCTTCTTCAGGCCAGGCCTGAGGTGAAGCCGAAAGCACCGGCCGCAAAAGTCCCGGAAAAACCGGCGGAAACCAGTAAGGGCGAGGCTTCCAGCTTCTCCCAGATGTACGCGAAAGAACGTCAGGCCAAGGCCGCTGAACGTAGCGAGGCGGCTGCAAAGCAAGCCAAGGCCAAGTCGGATGATGCCCCAAGCCAGGAAAAGCTGGCGACAGATCCTGCCACTAGCCAGCCGGCCGTTGCCGATAGCGGCAAGCCCTTGCCGGCCGAAGAAGGCGACACCAAAGAAGCTCCCGAAGAGCCTGTGATGGACCCGCTGCTGCTCATGGGAATAACTGGCCAACTGCCCGTCGATGCCGCACCGGTCGAGGCGGATGGCGCCGCCGAGGCGCTGTCGGCCCTGTCCGTTGCGCCGCCGGTGAACAGCTTGGCGCCGGCCACCCTGAGCGAAGCCGCCCTCGACCCGGACCTCGATCAGCTCAACGGCCTGCCGGCGGTGAAGATGGCCCTGGACCAGGGTGCCCAGGCGGCCCAGGCAGCAGCCCAGCAGGTGCAGAACGCGGCTCATGCTGCGCCTGGCGCGGACCAGGATTTCGCCAGTGCCCTGGCAGCCTTCGCCGATGAACCGCTGGAAGCCGGTGAGGGCGAGCTGGATAAGGCGCTGTCGTCCTCCGAGCTTTCGGTCGAGTTGGCCGATGGGCTTGGCGAGAACAAGGGAGAGGTGCGTAACGAACTGCTCGCCAACCGCCTCAATGCCTTGAGTCAGGCCATCAGCCAGCAGACCGCCCAGGCCCAGCGCGCGCCGACCTTGGTGCCGGGACAGCCGGTGGCCATGCAGCAAGGGGGCTGGAGCGAAGCGGTGGTGGATCGGGTGATGTGGTTGTCCAGCCAGAACCTCAAGTCCGCCGAGATCCAGCTCGATCCTCAAGAGCTGGGCCGCCTCGAAGTACGGGTGAACATGACCCAGGACCAGACCCAAGTGACCTTCGCCAGTCCCAATGCCAACGTGCGCGATGCGCTGGAAGGGCAGATGCACCGCCTGCGCGACCTGTTCGCCCAGCAGGGCATGAACCAGCTCGATGTGAACGTTTCCGACCAGTCCCTGAATCGTGGCTGGCAAGGGCAGGGCGGTGACGGCGAGCGCCGATCTGCCGGCGGCCGTGCCGACTTTGGTGGGAGCAGTGACGAAGATATCTCGGTGAGCCACAGCGAGATCCGCCCGGCCTCGACAAGTGGTGGGCGGGGATTGGTGGATTTCTACGCCTGACGCCCTCTCCCCCGGTCCCTCTCCTCTTCAGGGAGAGGGAACCCCGTGACAGTCGCCCCCCGACACTGGTATATCCGCAGCCCTGAGAGCAATTGCCTGACCTGCCGATTGGACGGCGGGCTGGCATAACACTTGCTCATTCCCCAGGAAAAGGCGGGCTTGCCCCGTTCGGCGACGGATTATTGGCATGGCGAAGAAAGAAGCGAAGGCCTCGGCAGAGGGCGGTGCAGCAGGCGGTAAGAGCAAGCTGAAGCTCATCATTCTGGGCGTGGTTGCGCTGTTGCTGGCAATCGGCCTGTCGGTGGGCGCTACCTGGTTCTTCCTCAGCGGTGGCGATAAGGGCGCCGAACCGGCCAAAGAAGAGGCCACCAGTGCACCGACCAAGCAGCCTGCCATCTACCAGGAGCTGGCCCCTGCCTTCGTGGTGAACTTCAACCAGAACGGCCGCCAGCGATACATGCAGGTGAGCGTTGCGCTAATGACCCGTGACCAGGCCCAGATGGACGCCCTCAAGGTGCATATGCCGGTGCTGCGCAACAAGCTGGTCATGCTGTTCTCCAGCCAGAACTTCGAAACCCTGGCCACGCCGGTGGGCAAGGAGATGCTGCGCCAGCAGGCCACCGCCACCGTGCAGGAACTGGCCAAGCAGGAAACAGGCGCGATGACCGTCGAACAAGTGCTCTTCACCAACTTCGTATTGCAGTAGGCAAGGTACAACCATGGCTGTTCAAGACCTGCTGTCCCAGGACGAAATCGACGCGCTGTTGCACGGCGTCGACGACGGCCTGGTTGAAACCGAAACCGATGCGGACCCGACCAGTGTCAAAAGCTATGACCTGACCAGTCAGGACCGCATCGTCCGGGGGCGCATGCCGACCCTGGAAATGATCAACGAGCGCTTCGCCCGCTATACCCGCATCAGCATGTTCAACCTGCTGCGTCGTTCCGCCGACGTGGCGGTAGGTGGCGTGCAGGTGATGAAGTTCGGCGAGTACGTGCACTCGCTCTATGTCCCCACCAGCCTCAACCTGGTGAAGATGAAGCCGCTGCGGGGCACCTCGCTGTTCATCCTCGACGCCAAGCTGGTGTTCAAGCTGGTGGACAACTTCTTTGGCGGCGACGGTCGCCACGCCAAGATCGAGGGGCGCGAGTTCACCCCAACCGAGTTGCGCGTGGTCCGTATGGTGCTGGACCAGGCCTTCGTCGACCTGGCCGAAGCCTGGCACGCCGTGATGGACGTGAACTTCGAGTACATCAACTCGGAAGTGAACCCGGCCCTGGCCAATATCGTCAGCCCGAGCGAAGTGGTGGTGGTTTCCACCTTCCATATCGAACTGGACGGCGGCGGTGGCGACCTGCACATCACCATGCCCTATTCGATGATCGAGCCGATCCGGGAGATGCTCGACGCCGGCTTCCAGTCCGATGTCGACGACCAGGACGAACGCTGGATCAAGGCCCTGCGCGAAGACATCCTCGACGTCAGCGTGCCGGTGGGTGCCACCGTAGTGCGTCGCCAGCTCAAGCTGCGGGACATCCTGCACATGCAGCCGGGCGACGTAATTCCGGTGGAGCTGCCCGAACACATGATCATGCGCGCCAATGGCGTGCCGGCCTTCAAGGCCAAGCTGGGGTCGCACAAGGGCAACCTGTCGCTGCAGATCCTCGAACCGATCGAACGCCAGCGCTGATTGCGCGCTACCCACGAATTCAGAGCCAGCCGAGGTCAAGCGATGGCAAACGACATGGACACTACCACTCCCGAAGAGCAGGCCCTGGCCGACGAATGGGCTGCCGCCCTGGCCGAAGCCGGCGACGCGTCCCAGGACGATATCGACGCGCTGATGAACCAGGGTGGCGGCAGCGCCCCCAGTTCGCCGCGCGCCCCAATGGAAGAGTTCGGCAGCGCACCCAAGGCCAACGGTCCGGTGAGCCTGGACGGCCCCAACCTGGACGTGATCCTGGATATTCCGGTGTCCATTTCCATGGAAGTGGGCAATACCGATATCACCATCCGCAACCTGCTGCAGCTCAACCAGGGCTCGGTGATCGAGCTCGACCGCCTGGCTGGCGAGCCGCTGGACGTGCTGGTCAACGGCACCCTGATCGCCCATGGCGAAGTGGTAGTGGTCAACGAGAAGTTCGGTATCCGGCTGACTGACGTGATCAGCCCAAGCGAACGCATCAAGAAGCTGCGCTGAAACCATGCGCCGTTTTCTTCTCGCGGGGCTGTTTCTCTTCCCCATGACCGCCTTCGCCGCCGAAACCGCCGCGACCGCTCCGGCGCCCGCCGCCGCTGCGGCCCAGGCTGGTACTGGCATGGCCGCCCAGCTTGGGCAACTCGCGCTCGGTCTGTTGCTGGTGGTGGGGCTGATCTTCCTGCTCGCCTGGCTGCTGCGCCGTGTACAGCAGCTCGGGCCGCGTGGCGGCCAGGTGATCAAGTTGGTGGCCAGCCAGGCGCTGGGCCCGCGAGATCGGCTGGTGCTGGTCCAGGTGGGGGGAGAGCAGATTCTGCTGGGCCTCAGCGCCGGGCGTATCACGCCGCTGCATGTGCTGAACGAGCCCGTGCCCCAGGCCGACGCCGAAGTCGCCAGCCCGGAATTCGCCCAACGTCTGATGGAACTGCTCGGCAAGGACAAGCATTGATGCCCCTGCACCGCCTTCTCATCGCGCTGCTGCTGGTGCTGGCCGCGCCCCTGGCTCTGGGCGCCGACAACCCCTTGTCGGTGCCCGCCATTACGCTGTCCACCAATCCGGAAGGCCAGCAGGAGTACTCGGTAAGCCTGCAGATCCTGCTGATCATGACGGCGCTGAGTTTCATCCCCGCGTTCGTCATGCTGATGACCAGCTTCACGCGGATCATCATTGTCTTCTCCATCCTGCGCCAGGCGCTTGGCTTGCAGCAGACGCCGTCGAACCAGATCCTTGTCGGCCTGGCGCTGTTCCTGACCATGTTCATCATGGCGCCGGTGTTCGACCAGGTGAATCGCGATGCCCTGCAGCCCTATCTCAACGAGCAGATGACGGCACAGGACGCAGTGGCCAAGGCGGAAGTGCCGATCAAGAACTTCATGTTGGCGCAGACCCGCGCCAGCGACCTGGACCTGTTCATGCGTCTGTCCAAGCGCACCGACATCGCCAGCGCGGATGAGGCGCCGCTGACCATCCTGGTCCCGGCCTTCGTCACCTCCGAGCTGAAGACGGCATTCCAGATCGGCTTCATGATCTTCATCCCGTTCCTGATCATCGACCTGGTGGTCGCCAGCGTGCTCATGGCGATGGGCATGATGATGCTGTCTCCGCTGATCATCTCCCTGCCGTTCAAAATCATGCTCTTCGTCCTGGTGGATGGCTGGGCATTGATCATCGGCACCCTTGCCGGCAGTTTCGGCGGCGTATAGGAGGCTCGCGATGACCCCTGAAGTTGCGGTCGACCTGTTCCGTGAGGCGCTCTGGCTGACCTGCCTGATCGTCGCCATCCTGGTGGTGCCGAGCCTGGTTGTGGGCCTCATCGTTGCCATGTTCCAGGCGGCCACCCAGATCAACGAGCAGACCCTGAGCTTCCTGCCGCGCCTGCTGGTGATGCTGCTCACCTTGATCTGGGCTGGCCCCTGGATGACCCGCCAACTGATGGAGTACATCCAGACGCTCTATCAGAACATCCCGATGTTGATCGGCTGACCATGCTCGAACTCAGCGACGCACAGATCGGTGGCTGGGTCGGCAGCTTCCTGCTCCCGCTGTTCCGCATCGCCGCGCTGCTGATGACCATGCCGATCATCGGTACCCAGCTGGTGCCGACGAGGGTTCGCCTGTACCTCGCGCTGGCCATTGCCGTGGTGCTGGTGCCAACGCTGCCGCCAATGCCGCAGGTGGACGCCATCAACCTGGGAAACATCCTGCTGATTGGCGAGCAGATACTGGTCGGCGCGTTGCTCGGCTTCGTGCTGCAACTGTTCTTTCACGCGTTCGTGGTGGCCGGTCAGATCATTTCCATGCAGATGGGCCTGGGCTTCGCGTCCATGGTCGATCCCACCAATGGCGTTTCGGTGCCGGTGCTCGGCCAGTTCTATCTGATGCTGGTGACCTTGTTGTTCCTGTCCATGAACGGCCACCTGGTGGTCTTCGAGATATTGGCCGAAAGCTTCGTCACCTTGCCGGTGGGCGGCGGATTGCTGACCAACCATCACTGGGAAGTCGCCGGCAAGCTCGGCTGGGTCATGGGGGCGGGCCTGCTGCTGTCCTTGCCGGCGGTTACTGCGCTGCTGGTGGTGAACCTGGCCTTCGGCGTGATGACCCGCGCGGCGCCGCAGTTGAACATCTTCTCCATTGGTTTCCCCCTGACCCTCGCGTTGGGGCTGGTGATCGTCTGGATCGGCCTGGCCGACATCCTCACCCAGTATCAGGTCCTGGCCAGCGACGCCCTCCAGCTTATGCGCGAGATGGCAAGGGCGCGATGAACACGTCATCCCGGTTTCCGACGGTAAATGAGCATGTTGAGGCCGTCCTCAGCGCAGCATTGGCAACGCAGGTAGTTTTCCATGGCGGAGAGTGAGAGCGGGGCGGACAAGAGCGAGGAACCCACAGGGAAACGGTTGCAGGAGGCCCGCGACAAGGGCCAGATCGCCCGTTCCCGTGAGCTCAATACCCTCGCTGTGACCCTGGCCGGGGCGGGTGGTCTGCTGGCCAGCGGCGGGGGGCTGGCAGACATGCTGATGAAGCTGATGCAGTCCAACTTCGACCTGCCGCGCGCGGTGTTGATGGATGAGCGCAGCATGGGCATCTGGCTGCTGATGTCCGGCAAGATGGCGCTGGATGCCTTGCTGCCGTTGCTGATCACCCTGCTCGTGGTGTCCATCGCCGGCCCTATTTCCCTTGGCGGTTGGCTGTTCTCCACCGAAGCCCTGATGCCCAAGTTCAGCCGGATGAATCCGTTGTCCGGACTCAAGCGAATGTTCTCGCTGCACGCGCTGGCTGAGCTGCTCAAGGCGCTGGCCAAGTTCGTGCTGATCCTGCTAGTGGCGCTGGCGGTACTCAGCTCCGACCGCGACGATCTCCTGGCTATCGCCCATGAACCCCTGGACATGGCCATCCTCCACAGCGTCCAGGTGGTGGGCTGGAGCGCGGTATGGCTGGCCTGTGGCCTGATCCTGATCGCTGCCGTGGACGTGCCGTTCCAGCTCTGGGACAACAAGCAGAAGTTGATGATGACCAAGCAGGAGGTGCGCGACGAGTACAAGGACACCGAGGGCAAGCCTGAGGTCAAGTCGCGCATCCGTCGCCTGCAGCGGGAAATGGCCGAGCGCCGAATGATGGCTGCCGTGCCGCAGGCTGACGTGGTCATCACCAACCCGACCCACTTCGCCGTGGCCCTGAAGTACGACGCCGAAAAGGGTGGTGCGCCGGTGTTGCTAGCCAAAGGCAATGATTTCACCGCGTTGAAGATCCGCGAGATCGCCCAGGAGAGCCAGGTGATGGTGCTGGAGTCTCCGGCCCTGGCGCGGGCGGTCTACTACTCCACTGAGCTGGATCAGGAAATCCCCGCCGGCCTCTACCTGGCCGTGGCCCAGGTGCTGGCCTACGTGTATCAGCTCAAGCAGTTCCGCGCCGGCCGCGGCAAACGCCCGGCACCGCTGAACAACCTGCCGATCCCGCCGGATTTGCGGCGCGACGAGTGACGCTACCCCTGAGCTGGTCGCTTTTCTGTGGGGGCGAATTCATTCGCTAAGCAGGTCGAAGGCCTGCCCGGCAAAGTCCGATGGGGCAGCTTCGCTTCCCTTTGCGAATGAATTCGCCCCCACGGGAAGAGCTCCTTACTCCCTTGCAATCAACCCCTTAACGAAGTTGGAAAGCTTCTTGCACAGGGGGATCAAGACGCCGTCTGGCGTCAAAAGATTGGATGTGCGGGGCAATGCTTCGCGAAAGGGGTAGGGGAGTAGCAGTGGATCGTACGCAACTGATCGGCAATGTCCGCAACAACCTGGTGGGCATGGGGCGTGGCAACCTCGGCGTGCCGCTGCTGGTCCTGGTGATGCTGGGCATGATGACCCTGCCGGTGCCGCCGTTCCTGCTGGACGTTTTCTTTACCTTCAACATCGCCCTGTCCATCGTTGTGCTGCTGGTCAGCGTGTACGCCATGCGGCCGCTGGACTTCGCGGTCTTCCCCACCATCCTTTTGGTGGCGACCCTCTTGCGCCTGGCGCTGAACGTCGCCTCCACCCGCGTGGTACTGCTCCACGGCCAGGACGGTCACGACGCCGCGGGCAAGGTGATTCAGGCCTTCGGCGACGTGGTGGTGGGTGGCAACTACGTGGTTGGTGCCGTGGTCTTTGCGATCCTGATGATCATCAACTTCGTGGTGGTCACCAAAGGTGCCGGGCGTATCTCCGAGGTGAGCGCGCGTTTCACCCTGGATGCCATGCCCGGCAAGCAGATGGCGATCGACGCCGACCTCAACGCCGGCCTGATCGACCAGGCCGACGCCAAGAAGCGCCGTGCCGAAGTATCCCAGGAGGCCGACTTCTACGGCTCCATGGACGGTGCCAGCAAGTTCGTTCGCGGTGACGCCATCGCAGGTTTGCTGATCCTTTTCATCAACCTGATCGGTGGTGTGGCCATCGGCATGCTGCAGCATGGCCTGAGCTTCAGCGACGCCGGCCGAATCTATTCCCTGCTGACCATCGGTGACGGCCTGGTGGCGCAGATTCCTTCGCTGCTGCTGTCCACCGCGGCGGCGATCATGGTGACCCGCGTGTCCTCCTCCGAGGACATGGGCCAGCAGGTCAACCGTCAGATGTTCGCTTCGCCCAAGGCCCTGGCGGTGTCCGCTGCGATCCTTATCGCCATGGGCCTGGTGCCCGGCATGCCCCATGTGTCCTTCATCGGCCTGGGCCTGGTGGCTGCCGGTGGCGCCTGGTGGATTTGGCAGAAACAGAAGAAGGTCACGGAAGAGGCTGTCCAGGAAGAAAAGCGCCAGCAGGAGCTGTTGCCCGCCCAGCGCGCGCAGGAAACCAAGGAACTGGGTTGGGACGACGTGATCCCGGTCGACCTGGTGGGCCTGGAAGTCGGCTACCGGCTGATTCCGTTGGTAGACCGTAACCAGGGTGGTCAGTTGCTGGCGCGGATCAAGGGGGTTCGCAAGAAGCTGTCCCAGGAGATGGGCTTCCTGATGCCTTCGGTGCATATCCGCGACAACCTCGACCTGCTGCCCAACGCCTATCGCCTGACCCTGATGGGCGTCAGCGTGGCCGAGGCGGAGGTCTACCCGGACCGCGAGCTGGCGATCAACCCCGGCCAGGTGTTCGGCCCCCTCAATGGCGTCGCCGCCAAGGACCCGGCATTCGGGCTGGAAGCGGTATGGATCGACGCCAGCCAGCGCGACCAGGCGCAATCCCTCGGCTACACGGTGGTCGATGCGAGCACCGTGGTCGCTACGCACCTGAACCAGGTGCTGCACAAGCACGCTCACGAGCTGCTGGGCCATGAAGAAGTCCAGCAACTGATGCAGAACCTGGCCAAGAGTTCGCCGCGCCTCGCCGAAGAGCTGGTGCCGGGCATGATTTCGCTGTCGACCTTGCTGAAGGTGCTCCAGGCGCTGTTGCAGGAACAGGTGCCGGTACGCGACATCCGCACCATCGCCGAAGCCATCGCCAATGTGGCGCCCAAGAGTCAAGATCCCGCCGCTCTGGTGGCGGCGGTTCGCGTGTCGCTGGCCCGCGCAATCGTGCAAAGCATTGTGGGACTAGAGCCGGAGCTGCCTGTGATTACTCTGGAACCCAGGTTGGAACAGATATTGCTCAATAGTCTGCAGAAGGCCGGACAAGGTTCGGAAGATGGCGTTCTCCTCGAACCCGGAATGGCCGAGAAGCTGCAACGTTCCCTGGTGGAAGCGGCGCAGCGCCAGGAAATGCTCGGCAAGCAGGCGATCCTGCTGGTGGCCGGGCCTATCCGGGCGATGATGTCGCGCTTCGCAAGGCTCGCCGTGCCGACCATGCACGTACTGGCCTACCAGGAAATACCGGACAACAAGCAGGTCACCATAGTCGCGACTGTGGGGCAGAACTAACCGAGGTCAAAGACCATGCAGGTCAAACGCTTCTTCGCCGCCGATATGCGTCAAGCCATGAAGTTGGTGCGTGATGAACTGGGCGCGGATGCCGCCATCATCGGTAATCGTCGGGTCGCCGGCGGTGTCGAGCTGACCGCGGCGCTGGACTACCCGATGCCCGCTCCGGCCCCGAGCAAGCCCAACCCCGCGCTCGAGGCCGAGTTGCGCAAGACTCAGGCACGCATCGCCGAGGCGCAGGCCGAGCTGACCACCCGTGCCCAGGCTGACGCTGGCAAGGACCGTCAATTGTTCGCCGGCGAACCCCTGACCGCCATAGAGTCGGAATTGCCGGAAGCCGCCCTGGCCGCCGCCATGAGCCGCCCACGCCCGGTGACCCGCCCGGTGGAGCCGGTCAGTGCGCCCCGATCCGCCGCTGTAGACCAGGCTGCCCTGGATGCCATGCGTTTCGAGTTGAGCGGCCTGCGTGAACTGATCGAAGTGCAACTGGGCTCCATCGCCTGGGGCCAGATGCAGAGCCGTCGTCCGCAACAGGCCAGCCTCTGGCGCCGCCTACAGCGCATGGGGCTGCCGGCTGAACTGGCCCGCGCCCTGCTGGACAAGGTGGCCAAGGTCAACGAACCGCGTCAGGCCTGGCGCATGCTGCTGGCACACCTGGCCCATGCCATTCGCACGCCGCAGATCGAACCGATGGAAGAGGGCGGTGTGATTGCGCTGGTCGGCCCTGCCGGCATGGGCAAGACCACCACCCTGGCCAAGCTGGCCGCCCGCTACGTGCTCAAGTACGGCGCCCAGAGCGTCGCCCTGGTGAGCATGGACAGCTTCCGCATCGGCGCCCAGGAGCAGATCAAGACCCTTGGCCGCATTCTCAATGTGCCGGTGACCCTGGTCGATCCGGGTCAGTCTCTGACCCAGGCCCTGGCGCCGCTGGTCCGCAAGCGCGTGGTACTGATCGATACCGCCGGCCTGCCGGGCAACGATCCGGCCCTGGCCATGCAGCTCGAAGCCCTGGCCAGCCGGGCGATAAACGCGAAGAATTACCTGGTGATGGCCGCCACCAGCCAGAGCCAGGTGCTCAAGGCGGCCTATCACAGCTACAAACGTTGCGGCCTGGTCGGTTGCGTCATTACCAAGGCAGACGAAGCGGCCAGTCTGGGCGAGGTTTTGGGGCTGGCTATCGGCCAGCATCTCCCGGTAGCCTATCTGGCCGACGGCCCGCGAATTCCGGATGATCTGCAGGTTCCCCGCAGCCATCAGCTGGTGAGCCGCGCAGTCAGCCTCCAGGCGCCTGAAGACCCGAGTGAAGAGGCAATGGCCGATCTGTTCGCCGGCCTCTACCAGAATCCGGCGCGTCGCGCCGGTTGAAGAATTGTGAACCGCCCCCCGAGGGGCGGTGCTGGACCGCCAAATGGCCCCTAAGGCAAGGTATTTGAAATGGGTAGTATGCATCCCGTACAGGTGATCGCGGTGACCGGCGGCAAGGGCGGCGTCGGTAAGACCAACGTGTCGGTGAACCTTTCACTGGCCCTGGCCGAACTCGGCCGTCGCGTCATGTTGTTGGACGCCGACCTTGGCCTGGCCAATGTCGACGTCCTGCTCGGCCTCACCGCCAAGCGCACCC
The DNA here is from genome assembly GCF_029871195.1 of Pseudomonas sp. BN415. Taxonomy (NCBI): domain Bacteria; kingdom Pseudomonadati; phylum Pseudomonadota; class Gammaproteobacteria; order Pseudomonadales; family Pseudomonadaceae; genus Pseudomonas; species Pseudomonas sp. BN415. The sequence continues at coordinate 192,783 of NZ_SSOK01000012.1, read as the reverse complement.
TGGCCGATGTGATCAATGGCGAATGTGACCTGCGCGACGTGCTGTTGCAGGGACCGGGGGGCATCCGCATCGTCCCGGCCGCCTCCGGCACCCAGAGCATGGTGCAGCTTTCGCCCATGCAGCACGCCGGCCTGATCCAGGCATTCAGCGATATCAGCGACAACCTCGACGTGCTGGTGATCGACACCGCCGCCGGCATCGGCGATTCGGTGGTCAGCTTCGTTCGCGCGGCCCAGGAGGTGATCGTGGTGGTCTGCGACGAGCCGACTTCGATCACCGACGCCTATGCGCTGATCAAGTTGCTCAACCGCGATTACGGCATGAGCCGCTTCCGCGTGCTGGCCAACATGGCCCACAGCCCGCAGGAAGGGCGCAACCTGTTCGCCAAACTGACCAAGGTCACCGACCGTTTCCTCGACGTCGCGCTGCAGTATGTGGGCGCTGTTCCCTATGACGAGTCGGTGCGCAAGGCCGTACAGAAGCAGCGTGCGGTCTATGAAGCCTTCCCGCGCTCGAAGTGCTCGCTGGCCTTCAAGGCCATCGCGCAGAAGGTCGACAGCTGGCCGCTGCCGGCCAATCCGCGGGGCCACCTGGAGTTCTTCGTCGAGCGGCTGGTCAAACAGCCCTCCGCGGAAAGCCCCGTATGACACCCGCCACTGGACTGCGTATGTACGGCAAGGCTCAGGCAAGGGATTCGCAACATCAGCTGATCGAGCGCTACGCGCCCCTGGTCAAGCGAATCGCCTATCACTTGCTTGCGCGCCTGCCGGCCAGCGTTCAGGTGGAAGACCTGATGCAGTCCGGGATGATCGGCTTGCTCGAAGCCTCGAAGAAATACGACAGCAGCAAGGGCGCGAGTTTCGAGACTTTCGCCGGCATCCGCATTCGCGGGGCCATGCTCGACGAGGTCCGCAAGGGCGACTGGGCACCGCGTTCGGTGCACCGCAATACCCGCATGGTGAGCGACGCCATCCGTACGATTGAAGCCAGAACAGGACGCGACGCTAAAGATCAGGAAGTTGCTGCCGAACTTGGATTGAGTCTCGAAGACTACTACGGCATCCTGAGCGACACCTTGGGCAGCCGCCTGTTCAGCTTCGACGACCTGTTGCAGGACGGCGAGCAGGGCGGCGTGCACGAGGACGCCGGTATCACCCAATTCTCACCTTCCCATGATCTGGAAGAAGACCGCTTCCAGGCTGCGCTGGCTGATGCCATCGCGAACCTGCCGGAGCGTGAGCGCCTGGTGCTGGCGCTGTATTACGACGAAGAACTGAACTTGAAGGAAATCGGTGAGGTGCTGGGGGTCAGCGAATCGCGAGTCAGCCAGTTGCATAGCCAGTGTGCGGCACGCCTGCGCGCAAGGCTCGCTGAATGGCGCGCGCGCTGAACGGCACACCACTGCCAGATTTGAACGGCGCACCCGGCAAGAGGGGCGTTTGAGACTGTACGGAGGTCGACTTGGACAAGAACATGAAAATCCTCATCGTTGACGATTTCTCGACGATGAGACGCATCATCAAGAACCTCTTGCGCGACTTGGGCTTCACCAATACCGCCGAAGCCGACGACGGCACTACGGCTCTGCCGATGTTGCACAGCGGCAACTTCGATTTCCTCGTGACCGACTGGAACATGCCCGGCATGACCGGCATCGACCTGCTGCGCGCGGTGCGTGCGGATGAGCGCCTGAAGCACCTGCCGGTCCTGATGGTGACCGCCGAGGCCAAGCGCGACCAGATCATCGAGGCGGCCCAGGCCGGGGTGAACGGCTATGTGGTCAAGCCTTTCACTGCCCAGGTCCTGAAAGAAAAAATCGAGAAGATCTTCGAGCGGGTCAACGGCTGATGTCGGCCGCGAGGGCACCATGGACCAGAACGAACACCTGCTGGGAGACTTCGAGTCGACCCTGAAAACCCGCGCGCGAGAATTGGTAGATAGCCTCGAGAAGGGCAATTTCACTGACGCCGTGCAACTCATCCACGAACTCAATCAGGTCCGTGACCGCGGCCTTTACCAGGAAGTTGGCAAGCTGACGCGCGAACTGCACAACGCCATCGTCAACTTCCAGATCGACCCGCACCTGCCGCACTCCCAGGAAATGTCGCAGATCGCTGACGCGACCGACCGGCTTTCCTATGTCGTGAAGATGACCGAGAAGGCCGCCAACCGCACCATGGATCTGGTGGAGGAAAGCGCGCCGCTGCTCAACGGCCTGAGCGATGAAGCCCAGCAGCTGGGGGATGAGTGGGGCCGCTTCATGCGCCGGGAAATCGGCGCGGACGGTTTCCGTGAACTGGCTCGCCGTATCGAACAGTTCCTCGCCCGCAGCCAGCGGGACACTGACGCGCTGTCCGGCAAGCTCAACGAAATCCTGCTCGCCCAGGATTACCAGGACCTCACCGGCCAGGTGATCAAGCGCGTGACCCAACTGGTGACCGAGGTGGAAAGCAACCTGGTCAAGCTGGTGCTGATGGCCAGCCAGGTGGATCGCTATGCCGGTATCGAACACGACCACAACGCGCTGCGCGCCGAACTGGAACAACAAAAAAGTCCTTCCAGGGGTGAAGGTCCGCAGATCCATGCCGATATACGTGAAGACGTGGTGTCCGGACAGGACGACGTCGACGATCTGCTATCCAGCCTAGGCTTTTAGGGAGCGCTCATATGAGCTTCGACGCCGATGAAGAAATCCTCCAGGACTTCCTGGTAGAGGCCGGCGAAATTTTGGAGCAACTCTCCGAGCAGCTGGTCGAGCTGGAAAGCCGCCCGGACGACATGGACCTGCTCAACGCGATTTTCCGTGGTTTCCATACCGTGAAAGGGGGGGCTGGTTTCCTCCAGCTCAACGCCCTGGTGGAGTGCTGCCACATCGCCGAAAACGTCTTCGACATCCTGCGCAAGGGCGAGCGCCGCGTGGATGCCGAGCTGATGGATGTGGTGCTGCAGGCGCTGGACACGGTCAACGAAATGTTCACCGAAGTGCGCGAGCGCAGCGAACCTACACCTGCCACTGCGGAGTTGCTGGCTGCCCTGTCGCGCCTGGCCGAGCCGGCTGGCGCCGAACCTGCGCCTGCTCCTGTGATCGAGGCGCCTGCTCCCGTCGAAGCGAACGCCGATATCACCGACAGCGAGTTCGAGCAGCTGCTGGACGCCCTGGGTGACAACGCAGGTGGCGTCGCCGAACCGGCCGCTGCTGCCGCTGATGAAATTACCGACGACGAGTTCGAAGCGCTGCTTGACCAGCTGCATGGCAAGGGCAAGTTCGTCGCTGCCGTGGAGCCGGAAGCCGCCATCTCCGCCCATGCCGCTAAGGCTGCTCCGGCTATGGCCGGCGCGGGTGACGAAATCTCCGACGATGAGTTCGAGGACCTGCTCGACCAACTGCACGGCAAGGGCAAGTTCAACGGCGCCACGGACGTGGCCGCGAGTGCTCCGGTCGCGCCGGTCACGCCTACTGCTTCGGCCGCGGCCGCGGCCGCGAACGGCGGCGAGAACATCACCGACGACGAGTTCGAAGCGCTGCTCGATCAGTTGCACGGCAAGGGCAAGTTCAACGGCGCCGCCGAAGAAGCGGTTGTCGCGCCTGCCGCGAGCCGCCCGGCTCCCGCGCCCGCACCGGTGCCCAAGCCCGCGGTCAAGGCCAAGGCTGAACCGGCGCCTGCCTCCGCACCTCGCCAACCGGCTGCGACCGCTGGCGGCAACGGCGCTGCTGGTCCGGCCGTGGCCAGCGAAGCGGAAACCACCGTCCGGGTGGATACCGCGCGCCTGGACGAGATCATGAACATGGTCGGCGAGCTGGTGCTGGTGCGTAACCGCCTGGTGCGCCTGGGCGCCAACAGCGGTGACGAGTCCATGGCGAAGGCCGTGTCCAACCTGGATGTGGTCACCGCCGACCTGCAGACCGCGGTGATGAAGACGCGGATGCAGCCGATCAAGAAGGTCTTCGGTCGCTTCCCGCGTCTGGTCCGCGACCTGGCACGCAACCTGAAAAAGGAAATCAACCTCGAACTCGTGGGCGAGGAAACCGACCTGGACAAGAACCTGGTCGAAGCCCTGGCCGACCCGTTGGTGCATCTGGTGCGCAACGCCGTCGACCACGGCATCGAGTCTCCCGAGGAGCGTGAGGTCGCTGGCAAGTCGCGCACCGGCCGGGTGGTGCTCTCCGCCGAGCAGGAAGGCGACCACATCCTCCTGATGATCACCGACGACGGCAAGGGAATGGATGCAGCCGTGCTGCGCGCCAAGGCGGTAGAGAAGGGGCTGCTGGACAAGGATGCTGCCGAGCGTCTGACCGAGCTGGAGTGCTACAACCTGATCTTCGCCCCGGGCTTCTCGACCAAGACCGAGATTTCCGACGTGTCCGGCCGCGGTGTCGGCATGGACGTGGTGAAGACCAAGATCTCCCAGCTCAATGGCACGGTGAACGTGTTCTCGCAGAAGGGCCACGGCTCGAAGATCGTCATCAAGGTTCCGCTGACCCTGGCGATCATGCCGACCCTGATGGTGATGCTGGGCAACCAGGCCTTCGCCTTCCCGCTGGTGAACGTCAACGAGATCTTCCACCTCGACCTGTCGCGCACCAATGTGGTGGACGGCCAGGAAGTGGTGATCGTCCGCGACAAGGCATTGCCGCTGTTCTATCTCAAGCGCTGGCTGGTGCGTGACGCGGCGGTGGAAGAGCAGGGCGAGGGCCATGTGGTGATCCTCTCCGTGGGCACCCAGCGCATCGGGTTCGTGGTCGACCAGTTGGTGGGTCAGGAAGAGGTGGTGATCAAACCCCTGGGCAAGATGCTCCAGGGCACGCCTGGCATGTCCGGCGCCACCATTACCGGCGATGGCCGTATCGCGCTGATCCTCGACGTGCCGAGCATGCTCAAGCATTACGCACGCCGCGGTTGATCTGGGGCGGCCAGGAATGGCCGCCTTCTAGGAGCTTTATTCTTATGGCAGTCAAGGTTCTGGTGGTGGATGACTCCGGGTTCTTCCGCCGCCGTGTCACGGAAATCCTTTCTTCCGACCCCAATATCCAGGTGGTCGGTACCGCCACGAATGGCCGTGAGGCCATCGACCAGGCGCAGGCACTCAAGCCCGACGTCATCACTATGGACTACGAGATGCCGATGATGGACGGCATCACCGCGGTGCGGCACATCATGCAGCGCTGCCCGACCCCGGTCCTGATGTTCTCCTCGCTGACCCACGAAGGCGCCCGCGTCACCCTTGACGCTCTGGACGCCGGTGCAGTGGACTTCCTGCCGAAGAACTTCGAGGACATCTCGCGCACGCCCGAGAAGGTCAAGCAGTTGCTCTGCGAGAAGGTCCACAGCATTGCGCGCAGCAACCGTCGCTACAGCAGCTTCAGTGCTTCGTCGCATACGACTCCGACGGCGGTACCGAGCACCCCGGCGCGTCCACTCCATGCGCCGGTGCAACCGAGCCACGCCGCCCCGGCGGCTCCGGCCAGTTCTGCGGCCCCAAAGCGTAAGGCCTACCGGCTGGTAGCCATCGGCACCTCCACCGGCGGGCCGGTTGCCCTGCAACGCGTGCTCACCCAATTGCCGGCCAATTTCCCTGCGCCCCTGGTGCTGGTCCAGCACATGCCGGCGGCCTTCACCAAGGCTTTCGCCGAGCGCCTGGACAAGCTCTGCCGGATTTCCGTCAAGGAAGCCGAGGACGGCGATGTGCTGCGCCCCGGCCTGGCCCTGCTGGCCCCCGGCGGCAAGCAAATGATGGTCGATACACGCGGTGTGGTTCGTATCCTGCCCGGTGACGAGCGCCTGAACTACAAGCCCTGCGTGGACATCACCTTTGGCTCCGCAGCCAAGTCCTACAACGACAAGGTCCTGGCGGTGGTGTTGACCGGCATGGGCGCCGATGGCCGTGAAGGTGCGCGTCTGCTCAAGCAGGGCGGCAGCCAGGTCTGGGCCCAGGACGAAGCCAGTTGCGTGATCTACGGCATGCCCATGGCGGTGGTGAAGGCCAACCTGGCCGACGCCGTCTATGGCCTGGATGACATCGGCCGCCACCTGGTCGAGGCGTGCATGTGATGGAGAAACCCAGGTAATGGATGTACTAAGCCTCATCGGGGTAATCCTGGCCTTCGTCGCCATCATCGGCGGCAATTACCTCGAAGGCGGCCACGCTGCGGCCCTGCTCAATGGGCCGGCGGCGCTCATCGTACTGGGTGGCACCCTGGGCGCAGCGTTCCTGCAGACGCCCATGAACATCTTCAAGCGCGCCCTGGTCATCATTCGCTGGATACTCTTCCCGCCCCAGGTCGACCTTGCCGGTGGCATCACCCGCGTAGTGAACTGGAGCATGACCGCGCGCAAGGAAGGCCTGTTGGGCCTGGAACCGGTCGCTGACAACGAATCCGATCCGTTCGCCCGCAAAGGCCTGCAGCTGCTGGTGGATGGCGCCGAGCCGGAGTCCATCCGCAGCATCCTTGAAGTCGACCTTTTCACCCAGGAAGGCCGCGACCTGCAGGCCGCCAAGGTGTTCGAGAGCATGGGCGGTTACGCGCCCACCATCGGCATCATCGGTGCCGTCATGGGCCTGATCCATGTCATGGGTAATCTGGCCGATCCCAGCCAGTTGGGCGGCGGCATCGCTGTGGCCTTCGTCGCGACCATCTATGGCGTCGGCTTCGCCAACCTGCTGCTGCTGCCCATCGGCAACAAGCTGAAATCCGTCGCGATGCGCCAGTCGCGTTACCGCGAAATGCTGCTGGAGGGCATTCTCTCCATCGCCGAGGGCGAGAACCCGCGCTCCATCGAACTCAAGCTTCAGGGCTTCATGGATTGAGGAACCGGCCATGGCGCGCAGGCGGCATCAGGAAGAACACGAGAATCACGAACGCTGGCTGGTGTCCTACGCGGACTTCATCACGCTGTTGTTCGCCTTCTTCGTGGTGATGTACTCCATTTCTTCGATCAACGAAGGCAAGTACAAGATTCTCTCGGAAACCCTGGTGGGCGTGTTCAACCAGCCGGATCGTTCGATCAAGCCGATACCGGTGGGTGAGGAAAAGCCCCGCACCACCGAGCCGGACCGGAGCATGGTGGAGGAAAGCGAACGCAGTCAGACCTCCATTGACGACCCGGGCGTCGACCCGCTGCAGGAAATTGCCCAGGGCGTGCGCGATGCCTTCGGCGACCTGATCAAGTCCGAGCAGTTGAACGTGCGTGGCAATGAACTCTGGGTGGAGATCGAGATGAACTCCAGCCTGCTGTTTCCCAGCGGTGACGCCATTCCCAATGATGCGGCCTTCAACCTCATCGAGAGGGTCGCCAGGATTCTGGCACCCTACGACAACCCGGTTCATGTCGAAGGCTTTACCGACAACCTGCCCATCGCCACGTCGCAGTTTCCGTCCAACTGGGAGCTGTCCGCGGCGCGTGCCGCGAGCATCGTGCGCATGCTGGCGATGGATGGTCTTGCAGCCAACCGCCTGGCTGCGGTGGGTTATGGTGAGTTCCAGCCGATTGCCGACAACGCCACCGCCGAAGGTCGGGCGCGCAATCGCCGGGTCGTGTTGGTGATTTCCCGCAATCTCGATGTGCGCCGCAGTGTAAGCGGTGTCGGCAGCGCCAATGCCAAACCGGATAGCGCCTTGCAGCGGGCTGGCACGCAACCTGCACCAGCAGCGCCAGCACAGGCCCCTGCAACGGGTGCCGTCAATTCCCCGTCACCGGCCCCGTAGGGCAGGTGCTGATTCTCGGCGCAGTAGCACAGCCGGGAGGATGATGAAGATGAGAGTCTGGGCAGTAGCCAACCAAAAAGGTGGAGTCGGCAAGACCACCACATCCATCGCCCTGGCGGGCCTGCTGGCCGATGCCGGCAAGCGAGTCGTGGTAGTGGACCTCGACCCGCATGGCTCGATGACCAGCTATTTCGGGCATGACCCGGATACGCTGGAACACAGCTGCTTCGACTTGTTCCTGCAACAAGGCACCGTGCCCGATGGCCTCCCGCGTGAACTGTTGCTGCAGACCAGCCACGAACGTATTTCCCTGCTGCCGTCCAGCACAGCGCTGGCGACACTGGAGCGTCAGTCGCCGGGGCAGAACGGCCTCGGGCTGGTGATCGCCAAGAGCCTGGCGCAACTCTGGCAGCAGTTCGACCACGCCATCATCGACAGTCCGCCACTGCTCGGCGTACTCATGGTCAACGCCCTGGCCGCGAGCCAGCAGCTGGTCATTCCGGTGCAGACCGAGTTCCTCGCAGTGAAGGGGCTGGAGCGCATGGTCAGTACCCTGGCCATGATCAACCGCTCGCGCAAGCAGGCGTTGCCGTACACCATCGTGCCGACCCTGTTCGACCGTCGGACCCAGGCGTCGCTCAATACCCTCAAGGTGCTGCGCAACAACTACCCGGAGAACCTCTGGCAGGCCTATATCCCGGTGGATACTCGCTTGCGGGATGCCAGTCGCGCCGGTGTCACGCCGTCCCAGTACGATGCCAACAGTCGTGGCGTGATCGCTTACCGAGCCTTGCTCAAGCACTTGCTCAGCCAACGGCCGGCTACCCAGGTGGCTTGAGATGAATCGCATCGTCGACCGCCGGAGCTCAAGTGAAGGGCGCCGCCTGCCGATAGGCTCTACAGATCAATCCTGTGGGTTCCCAACATGAGTCGTCCCCTCGCTACCGCTACCCGCCCGCAACTGGCCCTGCAGTCGTACCTGGATGCGTTGCTGCACGAGGCGTCGGTCGAGCTGGCCGAAAGCACCAGCCGGGAAGAGTTCGAAGCCGCGGTGCTGGAAGAGCAGGTCCGCGATGCACGACTGACCCGCGTGCTGGAGGCTGCGTCTGTGCGGGCGCTCGAGCCGCTGGCCGCACCGGTACTGGTTGCGCCGGAGCCGGAAGTGGAGCCGCTGCTGGTCCTGGAACCGGAAGTCCTCATGCCGACTGTGGCCGAGGCCAGGCCCGAGACCGTGCAGGCGCGCGTTGAACCGCTGGTGGAACTCGGTATGCCGGGCGCACTCCAGTCCGATGTTCCGGCACTGGTCGCCGGTGGGCGCCCGGCGTGGGGCGAAGAGCCCTTCGAGTGCCTGCTGTTCGATGTCGCCGGCCTGACGCTGGCCGTTCCGTTGGTGTCCCTTGGCTCCATTTACCCGCTGGCCGGGCAGGAGCTGACGCCTTTATTCGGGCAGCCGGACTGGTTCCTCGGCATACTGCCGTGCCAGGCGGGCAACCTGAAGGTGCTGGATACCGCGCGCTGGGTGATGCCCGAACGCTACCGCGACGATTTCCGCGAAGGCCTGCAGTACGTGATTTCGGTGCAGGGTTACGAGTGGGGGTTGGCGGTGCACCAGGTCAGCCGCTCCATCCGCCTGGACCCGAATGAAATCAAATGGCGCAGCCAGCGTAGCCAAAGGCCCTGGTTGGCCGGTACCGTGATCGAACATATGTGTGCGTTGCTGGACGTTTCCGCACTGGCCGAGCTGATCGCCAGCGGCGCCACCAAGCGCATGTCGCTGAATTGAGGGGGAGGCCCTGTGCCGTACGGGGCCCCATGAACACAACAGCGGGAATAACCCGCGACCGCCGCCCAGGGTGGCTCAAGAGAGGCTAGGGAACATGAAGAAATCGTCCGCTCAAGGTGCCGAAGATCCCATCCTGCAATGGGTGACTTTCCGCCTGGACAACGAAACCTACGGCATCAACGTGATGCAGGTGCAGGAAGTCCTGCGTTACACCGAGATCGCACCGGTGCCGGGGGCGCCGAGCTACGTGCTGGGTATCATCAACCTGCGCGGCAACGTAGTGACCGTGATCGACACCCGTCAACGCTTCGGTCTCGGCCCGGCGCCGGTGACGGACAACACCCGCATCGTCATCATCGAGGCTGACAAGCAGGTGGTCGGCATCCTGGTCGACAGCGTGGCCGAGGTGGTCTATCTGCGCCAGTCGGAGATCGAGACTGCACCCAATGTCGGCAATGACGAATCCGCCAAGTTCATCCAGGGCGTCTGCAACAAGAACGGCGAGCTGCTGATCCTCGTCGAGCTGGACAAGATGATGAGCGAAGAAGAGTGGTCGGAGCTGGAGAGTATCTGAGTTGATCTGGATTGCACTGCTCGCGGTGGCCCTTGCCCTGGCCTGCATCGGCTTGGGCGTGACTTGCTACTGGCTGGCCAAGCGCCTGCGCCAGGAAGTAGAGGCGCAGGCCCAGCGCGACGCAGTGCGCGACCAGAAGTTCAAGGATCTGGGACGTCGCCTCGACGCCTATCTGGAAGGCAGCGTGCGCATGGGCGAGGAGCTCCACGAGCTACGCCGCGTGGTGGCACCCTTGCCGGACAAGCTCAGCCGGATCGAACAGCGTGACCCCAGCAGCCTTTCCTTCTCGCAGGCTGCGCGCTTGGTGGGACTTGGCGCCAGCGTCGACGACCTCACCCATTCCTGTGGCCTGACCAAGGCCGAAGCCGAGTTGGTAAGCAAGCTGCACCAGGCCCAGAAGGATCGCGGCTGACCTTTGTCCCCGAAATCCGGACTCGGCGCGTCTTAGTGCCCGCTGTTCTTAAGCCATTCCTGTTCCATTCCAATCGTTCCGAATCCCCCCCGTACGCCTGACCTAAGCTGAAATTCCGGGGCTTCTCTCCGGGGAGGTCCGGCGATGCGTCTACTTCCAATTCTGCTCTTGTGCCTGGTGCCTTATCTACACGCCCAGGAAGCCCCCATGGAAGTAGAGGGCGCCATGACGGTCAACGTGCTGCAGGCTCGCTACCTGTATGAGCGCGGGGCGATATTCATCGATGTGCGACCGACCCGCGAATGGACCTGGGGTCATATCCACGGTGCCCTGCATCTCGACCTGCTCGACCGTTTCAGTGACCTGGCCCAGCCGCAATGGCCGCGCCAGATGCCCCTGGTGATCTACTGCGACAGCGAGGTCTGCCCCCACGGCGCGGAAGCCGTGAGGATGGCGGTGAGCTGGGGTTACCGGCAGGTCTTCTATTTCCGCGAGGGTTACTTCGCCTGGCAACTGCAGGACTTCCCCCAGGGCAAGGGCCTGGAGGGCGAGCGCCTGGTGTTCAATCGGCCGGTCCGCTGAGCAGGGGAGGGGGCGCAGAGACGTCGCGCTCGGCGTCGGGGTCGAAGCCGGCCGGACACTTGCCCCTGAGGTACCAGGCGAAGGCGATGATCTCCGCGATGGTGCGGTAGAGCGCGTCGGGAATGGCGTCCCCCAGTTCCAGTCGCGCCAGCAGGCGCACCAGTTCGGCGTTCTCGTAGATGGGCACCTCGTACTCGCGGGCGATGGCGAGGATGGCTTCAGCCAGCTCGTCGTCACCCTTGGCAGTCAGGTTGGGGGCGCTGACGCCGTCGTAGGAGAGGGCGATGGCCTGGCGCGGTTTCTTGCTCATCCCGACTTCCTGGCAAATGTGAAGCCGACGAAGCTGAACGCATTCAAGGGCGTGGGAATCATGCTGTTTCGTCCACCCAGCGCTGTTCCAGGTTGGTTCTCTGTCCGCGGGGTGGTTTGCCCTGGGTGCAGGCCAGATCGCCGACGGTGAGTCCGGCCGCCAGCAGGCGCTCGCGAAGGTTCGGTAGTTCGCGGTCGATCAATCCGGCGGTGTCGGCGCGTTCTGCCCAGAGTTGGCTGGACAGACTGCCCTGCGCCAGTTGGGCCTGGACCTGTAGTGGTCCAAGCGGCTCCAGGTCGAAGGCGAGTTCGATGCGCCAGAGGCTTTCCTTGCGTTCGTTCTTCTCCTGCCGGCTGTCTTGCTCCTGTTGCAGTTTTATCTGTAGCGGAACGATTTCCTGCTGATTGCGCATCGGCACTTCCAGTTGCCAGGTGGTCAGCAAGTTGCCTTCGGGGGTCACCTGGGTCTGGGCCAGGCTGGAAAGCTGGTGAGTCTGCAGTCGGGACACGGCAGCCGCAGCCAGTTTGAGCAGGGTTTCCAGATCGCCTTCTTCCTCGGCTGTCTGCGCCAGGCGCGAAGGCAGGGGAAAGCTCAGCGCCTGCTGGCGGGCGTTGGCCTGGCCGAGGGCGCCCAGGGCACTACGAATGAAGGCCGGCAGGGCCTGGGCCATGGCGTTGCTGGTGCCTGTGGTCGGCAGGGCGCCAGGCGTTGGCAGGGCTGGCAGCAGTTGCGCGACCAGGCGCAGCAGGTTGGCCTTGAAGTCCTGCGGCAGGGCGCTGGTCTGACCGCCCAGCAGGCGTGACTCCAGCAGGGCGCCGCTGTTCTCCAGGGCTGCGGCCAGTACCTTGGGGTCACCGAGCTGACGGATGTCGGGCAGGGCGCCGAGCAATTTATCCATGGCGGCCCGCAGGTTTTCCGGCAGGTTCTGCCGGCCGGTGGTCTGCAAGGCCCCGATCAGCACGTCGAGCGAGCCCTGACGGCTCTGCTGCCCGGCCAGTTGCTGAGTGAGTTCGAGCTGATCCAGCTGCGCCGCCAGGGGCAGAAACTGCAGCATCTGGCTGCCCTGGACCTGGGCGCTGAGCAGGCTGCCGATCGCCAATGGCCGTGGGCTCTCGATATTCAGCTGGTTTCCAGCCAGAGGGGTGTTGAGGACATTGACCAGCACCTTGTAGACCGCTGCCTGGGCCTTGCCTTGGGCCGTCAGTTCGCTGGACACCACCTTGCCCTGGACCAGGGTACCCACGGGCAGCAGATCGAGGTCGAGACTGCCGAGGGCGCGTTCGCCGCCTTTGAGGGCCATGGTCAGGCGGGTATCCGAGAGCGCGGTGACATTAAGCAGGCTGCCCTGGACCAAGGGGCGCGGGCTGCTGGCTTCCAGGGTGGTCTGGGTGCCATTGGCCAGAGTCAGCTTGAGCAGCACCTGGAAGCTCTGTGCCGCTTCTTTCAGGGCAATGACTTCGGCATCGGCACTTTCGCCGGCAGCCAGCAGGCCGTCCAGGGGCTGCAGGAGCTTGAGCGCCATGTCCACCGCGTTCTGCACGGGGCGGGAAACGGGCTGGCTGGGGGGGAGAGGGCGCACGCCGCTGATTTCGGTCATGAAAGGGTTACAACCTGTCGAAAAAGCTCGCTTCGGGGGTGGGGTGTGGCATGTATAATGCCGCCCCGTCCGGGTCGGCCGCGAGCTTTGGAGTTCTCCATTATAGCGGCCGGCACCTCCCTGACTTGAATACACCCCGGGTATCCATGCCGTGACCAGTCCCTATCTCGAGACCGTGGCCCTCGCCTGCGAGCGGGACTGGCGTCTGCTGTTCGAGCGGCTGGACCTGCAACTGGCCCGGGGCGAGATGCTCCAGGTCGCCGGCCCCAACGGCAGCGGCAAGACCAGCCTGTTGCGCCTGCTCTGCGGCCTGATGCAGCCCACCGCCGGGGAAGTCCGCCTGAACGGCAAGCCGCTGGCCAGCCAGCGCAGCGAACTGGCGCGCAACCTCCTCTGGATCGGCCATGCCGCTGGCATCAAGGGGTTGCTGACCCCAGAAGAAAATCTGCGCTGGCTCTGTGCCCTGCACCAGCCCGCCGAGCGCGACGCCATCTGGCATGCGCTGGAAGCCGTGGGCTTGCGCGGTTTCGAAGACGTACCCTGCCATACCTTGTCCGCCGGCCAGCAGCGCCGCGTTGCCCTGGCACGCCTGTACCTGGATGCGCCGCCCCTGTGGATTCTCGACGAACCCTTCACCGCCCTCGACAAACAGGGTGTCGCCCAGTTGGAGTTGCACCTGGCGCGGCATTGCGAGCAGGGCGGATTGGTGGTGTTCACGACTCACCACAGCATGGGCCATGTGCCTTCCGGTTATCGCGAACTTGACCTGGGGCAGCGCCGCGCATGAGCAACGTCTTTACCTTGCTGGTTGCCCGGGAAGCCCGCCTGCTGGTACGCCGTCCGGCGGAATTGGCTAACCCTCTGGTGTTCTTCGCCATAGTGGTCGCATTGTTCCCCCTGGCTGTTGGCCCCGAGACCCAATTGTTGCAAAGCCTTTCCCCCGGCCTTGTATGGGTAGCGGCCCTGTTGGCCGTGCTGCTCTCGCTGGACGGGCTTTTCCGCAGTGATTTCGAAGATGGTTCGCTGGAACAGTGGGTCGTTTCGCCGCACCCCCTGCCGCTTCTGGTGTTGGCCAAGGTGCTGGCACACTGGCTGTTTTCCGGATTGGCCCTGGTATTGCTGGCACCGTTGCTGGCGCTGATGCTCGGTCTGCCGGCACGCTGCCTGCCGGTGCTGTTGCTCTCGCTGCTGCTCGGTACGCCGGTGTTGAGCCTGCTGGGTGCCGTGGGCGCCGCGCTGACTGTAGGCCTCAAACGTGGCGGCCTGCTGCTGGCATTGCTGATCCTGCCGCTGTACATCCCGGTGCTGATTCTTGGCAGCGGAGCGTTGCAGGCGGCCCTGCAAGGACTGCCGACAGTCGGCCACCTGTTGTGGCTGGCGAGTCTCACCGCCCTGGCGGTGACCCTGACACCCTTTGCCATTGCCGCCGGCCTGACCATCAGTGTCGGCGAATAAGAAACAGAGTTGCCCTGATGAGAAAACTGCCGATGTCCGAAATGGCCTCAGCGCCAAGCAGGTGGCCCCGATGAACTGGACGTGGTTCCACAAGCTTGGCTCGCCGAAATGGTTCTACGGGATCAGCGGCCGCTGGCTGCCCTGGTTCGCCTGGGGCGCGGTGAGCCTGATCACCCTCGGCCTGGTCTGGGGCCTGGCCTTCGCACCGCCTGACTACCAGCAGGGCAACAGCTTCCGCATCATCTATATCCACGTGCCGGCAGCCTTCCTCGCCCAGTCCTGCTACATCATGCTCGCCGTGTGCGGGGTGGTTGGCCTGGTCTGGAAGATGAAACTGGCCGACGTCGCCTTGCAGGCCGCCGCGCCCATCGGCGCCTGGATGACCTTCGTCGCGCTGGTCACCGGTGCCATCTGGGGCAAGCCTACCTGGGGCGCCTGGTGGGTCTGGGATGCCCGCCTTACGTCGATGCTCATCCTTCTTTTCCTGTACTTCGGTGTCATTGCCCTCGGCCAGGCGATCAGCAATCGTGACAGCGCCGCAAAGGCCTGCGCAGTGCTGGCCATCGTCGGCGTAATCAACATCCCGATCATCAAGTACTCGGTGGAGTGGTGGAACACCCTGCACCAGCCGGCCACCTTCAAGATCACCGAGAAGCCGGCCATGCCGCCGGAAATGTGGTTGCCGCTGCTGATCATGGTGCTCGGCTTCTACTGCTTCTTCGGTGCCGTGATGCTGATGCGGATGCGCCTGGAGGTGCTCAAGCGCGAGTCCCGCGCCAGTTGGGCCAAGGCCGAGATTCAGGCACAAGTGGGTAAGGTCTGATGAGTTTTTCTTCCTTCACCGAATTTCTCGCCATGGGTAACCATGGTCTGTATGTCTGGACCGCCTATGGCATCAGCCTCGCGGTACTGGCCATCAACGTCGCCATGCCATTGATAGCGCGGCGCCGTTACCTGCAAGACGAGGCGCGTCGTTTGCGCCGGGAGGAGTCGAAGTGAATCCGGTACGCAAGAAGCGCCTGTTCATCATCCTGGCCATCGTGGCGGGTGTGGGCGTCGCCGTGGCGCTGGCGCTGTCCGCGCTGCAGCAGAACATCAATCTGTTTTACACCCCGACCCAGATCGCCAACGGCGAGGCCCCGCAGGACACCCGTATTCGTGCTGGCGGAATGGTCGAGAAGGGCTCTGTGCAACGCACCGGCGACTCTCTGGACGTGCAGTTCGTGGTCACCGACTTCGCCAAGAGCGTGACCATCCGCTACCACGGCATCCTTCCCGACCTGTTCCGCGAAGGGCAGGGCATTGTTGCCCTCGGCAAGCTCAACGCCGACGGCGTGCTGGTGGCTGACGAGGTACTGGCCAAGCACGACGAGAACTATATGCCGCCGGAAGTGACCAAAGCCCTCAAGGAAAGTGGCCAACTCCCGAAGAAGGAGGGGTGATCTGATGATTCCCGAACTTGGCCATTTGGCCCTGATCCTTGCTCTGTGCCTGGCCGTCGTGCAGGCAACTCTGCCGCTGATCGGCGCCTGGCGCGGCGACCGCCAGTGGATGAGTCTGGCCCAGCCGGCCGCCTGGGGGCAGTTCGCCTTCCTGGCCTTCGCCTTCGGTTGCCTGACCTACGCCTTCATGGTGGATGATTTCTCGGTGGCTTATGTCGCCAGCAACTCCAATAGCGCGCTGCCCTGGTACTTCAAGTTCAGCGCCGTCTGGGGGGCTCATGAAGGCTCGTTGCTGCTCTGGGCAATGATTCTCGGCGGCTGGACCTTCGCCGTGGCGATTTTCTCCCGGCAGTTGCCGGAAGTGATGCTGGCTCGCGTGCTGGCCGTGATGGGCATGATCAGCATCGGTTTCCTGCTGTTCCTGATCGTCACCTCCAACCCCTTCAATCGCCTGCTGCCGAACATGCCGGCCGACGGTAATGATCTCAACCCGCTGCTGCAGGACTTCGGCCTGATCGTCCACCCGCCGATGCTCTACATGGGCTACGTCGGCTTCTCCGTGGCCTTCGCCTTCGCCATTGCCGCGCTGCTTGGCGGCCGTCTCGATGCCGCCTGGGCACGCTGGTCGCGGCCGTGGACCATCATTGCCTGGGCTTTCCTCAGCGTCGGCATCGTGCTCGGCTCCTGGTGGGCCTACTACGAGCTCGGCTGGGGCGGCTGGTGGTTCTGGGACCCGGTGGAAAACGCCTCCTTCATGCCCTGGCTGGTCGGCACGGCGCTGATACATTCCCTGGCAGTGACCGAGAAGCGCGGCGTGTTCAAGAGCTGGACCGTGCTGCTGGCCATCGCGGCGTTCTCCCTTAGCCTGCTGGGCACCTTCCTGGTTCGTTCCGGTGTGCTGACGTCGGTCCACGCTTTCGCGACCGATCCGGAGCGCGGGGTCTTCATCCTCGCCTTCCTGCTGTTGGTGGTAGGCGGTTCCCTGGCGCTGTTCGCCGTTCGCGCACCAGTCGTCAAGAGCCAGGTGGGCTTTGCCCTCTGGTCCCGCGAGACCCTGCTGCTGGTGAACAATCTGGTGCTGGTGGTCGTGGCCTCGATGATCCTGCTCGGCACCCTCTACCCATTGGTACTGGACGCCCTGACCGGCGCCAAGCTGTCGGTCGGCCCGCCGTACTTCAATGCCCTGTTCGTGCCGTTGATGGGGATCCTCATGCTGGCCTTGGCCGCAGGCGTCCTGGTGCGCTGGAAAGACACCCCGGTCAAATGGCTGCTCGGCATGCTCGGCCCGGTACTGATCGGCAGCTTGGTGCTCGGCGTGCTGGCGGCGTTCCTCTATGGCGACTTCCACTGGGCTGTGCTGGCCGTCGGCTTCCTGGCCGCCTGGGTGGTCCTGGCCGGTGTCCGCGATCTGGTGGACAAGACGCGCCACAAAGGCCTGCTCAAAGGCGCCAGTGGCCTGACGCGCAGCTACTGGGGCATGCAATTGGCCCATGCAGGTATCGCTGTCTGCGCATTGGGTGTCGTGCTCTCCAGCCAATACAGCGCGGAGCGCGATCTGCGCCTGGCACCGGGTGAGTCCGTGGAGCTCGGCGGTTACCGCTTCCTGTTCGAGGGTGCGGCACACCATGAAGGCCCGAACTTCACCTCCGATAAAGGCACCGTCATCGTCTTTGACGGCAACAAGCAGATTTCCGTGCTGCATCCAGAGAAACGCCTCTACACCGTGCAACAGTCCGTGATGACCGAGGCAGGCATCGATGCAGGCTTCACCCGCGACCTCTACGTCGCGCTTGGCGAGCCCCTGGAAAATGGCGCCTGGGCAGTGCGTGTGCATGTGAAGCCTTTCGTTCGCTGGATCTGGCTGGGCGGCCTGCTGATGGGCCTTGGTGGCGTGCTGGCGGCGACTGACCGCCGCTACCGGGTGAAAGTGAAGACCCGCGTCCGCGAGGCGCTGGGCATGGCTGGAGCCCAAGCATGAAACGTCTGATCCTGGTCCTGCCGCTGCTGGCTTTCCTCGGCATCGCACTGTTCCTCTACCGTGGCCTGTTCCTCGATCCTGCCGAGCTGCCTTCGGCCTTGATAGGCAAGCCGTTCCCGGCCTTCTCCCTGCCCAACGTCACCGGCGAGCGTACGCTCACCGAGGCCGACCTCAAGGGCAAGCCGGCGCTGGTCAATGTCTGGGGCACCTGGTGCGTATCCTGCCGCGTCGAACACCCGGTCCTGAACAAGCTGGCGCAGATGGGCGTAACCATCTACGGCGTCAACTACAAGGATGACAATGCTGCCGCGTTGAAATGGCTGAAGGAGTTCCACAACCCCTACCAGCTGGACATTCGCGACGAACAGGGCAGCCTTGGCCTGGACCTGGGCGTCTACGGTGCACCGGAAACCTTCCTGATCGACAAGGACGGCATCATTCGCCACAAGTTCGTCGGCGTGATCGATGAAGTCGTCTGGCGTGAACAACTGGCGCCGCTTTACCAGGCCCTGGTGGACGAGGAGGGCAAATGAAGCGCCTGATCGCCACAGTCCTGTTGGGCCTGGCCCTGACTGGCCTCGCCCGTGCTGCAATCGACACTTACGAGTTCAAGGATGAGGTCGAGCGCGAGCGCTTCCGCACCCTCACCGAAGAGCTGCGTTGCCCCAAGTGCCAGAACCAGAACATCGCTGACTCGAACGCGCCCATTGCGACCGACCTGCGCCGCGAGATCTTCCGTATGCTGGAAGAGGGCAAGAGCAACGACGAGATCGTCGACTACCTCGTCGCCCGCTATGGCGACTTCGTGCGCTACAAGCCACCGGTCAACGCCCGCACCCTGCTGCTCTGGTACGGCCCTGCCGGCCTGCTGGTGGGTGGCTTGGTCGTGCTGGGCATCATCGTCGTGCGCCGTCGTCGGGTCGAGAGCACCCCTGCCAAGGTCATGCTTTCCGCCGATGAGCAGGTTCGCCTCGACGCCCTGCTGAACTCCGAGAACCAGGACAAGAAAGACCCATGATCGATTTCTGGCTCGCCGCCGGCCTGCTCCTGCTGGTCGCCCTGGCTTTCCTGCTGATTCCCGTGCTGCGCGGCCGCAAGGCCCAGACCGAGGAAGACCGTACCTCCCTGAACGTTGCCCTCTACCAGGAACGCCTGGATGAAATGGACGCCCAGCGCGCCGTCGGCACGCTGACTGCCGAGCAGTTCGAGGCTGGACGCGCCGAGGCCGCTCGCGAGCTGCTGGCCGATACCGAAGGGGCGGACATCGGCCGCTCCTCTCGTTTGGGCAAGGCCCTGCCGCTGCTGTTTGCCGTGTTGGTGCCGGTGCTGGGTTTTGGCCTCTACCTGCACTGGGGCGCCAGCGACAAAGTGGAGTTGACCCGCGAGCTGCGTGAGCAGCCCCGCAGCATTGAAGAAATGACTTCGCGTCTGGAACGTGTGGTCGAGGCACAGCCGGAGTCCGCCGAAGGCTGGTACTTCCTCGGCCGCACCTACATGGCCCAGGATCGGGCCGCCGATGCTGCGCGCGCCTATGAACAGGCAGTCAGACGGGGTGGTCGTGAACCCGAGCTGCTGGGGCAATGGGCCCAGGCGCTGTACTTCGCCAGCCAGAAGAAGCTGACCCCCGAGGTCAAGGCCCTGACTGAAGAGGCGCTGAAGGCTGATCCCAAGGAAATCACCAGCCTTGGTCTGCTCGGCATTGCCGGTTTCGAGGAAGGCCGCTACCAGGAGGCGATCACCTACTGGGAGCGTCTGATCAACCAGCTGCCGGCTGACGACCCCTCCCGCGGCGCCCTGCAGGGCGGCATCGACAAGGCCCGTGAGAAGCTCAAGGAAAGCGGCGTGGCCGTCGAGGAGCCTGCAGTCGCTCCGGCACCGGCCGGTGCCGAGTTGAAGGTGCGCGTCGACCTGGCGGCGTCGCTCAAAGACAAGGTGCAGCCCGGCGACAGCGTGTTCATCTTCGCCCGCGCCACCTCCGGCCCGCCCATGCCGCTGGCTGTCAAGCGCATGACCGTGGCCGACCTGCCGGCGGAAGTCAGCCTGAGCGACGCGGACGCCATGATGCCGCAGCTCAAGCTCTCCAACTTCCCGCAGGTGCAGTTGGTCGCCCGGATCTCCCGTAGTGGCAATGCGACCGCCGGGGAATGGATAGGAAGCAGTTCGCCGCTGTCTACTGGTTCGTCGGATACCCAACGACTGACCATCGACAGCCCGGACAAGAAATGACCACCCACACCGCGCTTCCGGCAGTACCGAACCCCCGCTTCGGTCTGCCCCTGATCTGCCTTCTCCTGACCTTGGCCGGCTGTGCTGGCCAGGGTCCGTACCACGAGCCCGACGAGCCTGAGTGGGAACCTTCCCGCAAACCGCCCGCGGTTCAGACCCCTCCCCAGAGCCGTCCCTTGCCGCCACCGCCGCCACAGTCGCAGCCGCCCAAGCAGGCGCCGCGATTGAAGGCGCACCCGCGCTTCGCCCCGCCTCCGGGTGGCAATTGCTATTGGGACACCGGGCTAGGCGTCTATGTGCTGGAAGGCCAGCGCAACGTGTTCTATCGCGAGCGCGTCTACTACCGCTGGGATAACGGCTGGAGCTACTCCAACGGCCCTCAAGGTCCATGGCAGCCCACTGACGCCAGCGGCGTGCCGGCCGGATTGGGGCGAACGTTTCGTTGAGTCCTTCAGGGATTCCCGGACCTGGTGGTTGAGCCAAGTAAAGCCCAAGCATTCCGGCTTCCTGCCGTTCAACCACCATGGACCTTAGGAGACGCCCACCACATCCCTGAAGCACTTCTGTTGCTCCTGTTAATCAGCTTCTGTAGTGTGCTGGCATTCCGCCATCTTGGAGGTCGTGGATGCTGCCTCGTTTTGTGTTTGTCGCCCTTGCCCTGTTATTGGCCCAGCCACTCGCCGCCCAGGTCTATCAGTGGCGCGATGCCGATGGAAAGGTGCATTTCACCGACACGCCGCCGCCCCAGAGCCGCGCGGTGGAGAGCGGTCATTTGCAGGTCAACAGCATGGATGCCGTGCCGACCGCGCAACTGGAACCCGTCGCCGAGGCTGAGCCGCAAGCGCGCTCGCTGAACCCGGGCCAGCTCCACCAGAAGGGTATGCAACAGTGCTCCACGGCCATCGCGCGGATGCCCTCGCTGATCAACGAGACCCAGAAGCTCGGCCGCGATGCGGTGCGCAAGCAGAAGATCACGCAGAACCAGCTGGACAAGGCCATGTTCAAGATGGACGACTTCTACAAAGGCCTGAAGCGTAACGAGCGGGAATGCGTGAGCGAGTACGTCGCCAGCGAAAAGACCCGCAACTCGGTGGACTGCCTGGCCGATACACCCGACGTACTGACGTTCGGCCAGTGCATGCAGTTCGCAGAGTGGTCTGAAACCTTCAAATAGCCCTCAGGATTTCTCCGGGACACGCACCGGCGTCTGGATGACCAGCCGGAATCGCTCCGTCTGAGAAGCAATGTCCGGCGTGGCGTCGATCCGGCGATAGTGAAATGGCCCGGAGCCGGCCCCAGGTGAGTTACTGCGCGGTGTAGATCTGGTCGAAGATGCCGCCGTCGTTGAAGTGGGTTTTCTGCACGTCACGCCAGTCACCGAAGGTCTTTTCCACTGAAAGGAATTCCACCTTTGGGAAGCGATCGGCGAACTGGGCGAGGATTTCCGGATTGCGCGGGCGCAGGTAGTTGTTGGCGGCTATGGTCTGGCCCTCGTCGCTCCACAGGTACTTGAGGTAGGCCTCGGCGGCGGCACGGGTGCCTTTCTTGTCCACCACCTTGTCGACTACGGCTACCGGCGGCTCGGCCTCGGCGGAAACGCTGGGGTAGACCACCTCGAAACCGCCACGGCCGAATTCGCGGGCGATCATCTCGGCTTCGTTCTCGAAGGTCACCAGCACGTCGCCGATCTGGTTCTGGATGAAGGTAGTGGTAGCGGCACGGCCGCCGGTATCCAGCACCGGAGCCTGCTTGAACAGTTTGCCGACGAACGCCTTGGCCTTGTTCTCGTCACCACCGTTCTTCAGCACGTAGCCCCAGGCGGAGAGGTAGGTGTAGCGACCGTTACCGGAGGTCTTGGGGTTCGGTACCACGACCTGCACGCCATCCTTGAGCAAGTCCGGCCAGTCCTTCAGGCCCTTGGGGTTGCCCTTGCGCACGATGAACACCGTGGCGGAAGTGAAAGGTGCGCTGTGGTTCGGCAGGCGGGTTGCCCAGTCCTGCGGTACCAGGCCGCCGTTGTCGGCCAGCGCGTTGATGTCGGTCGCCTGGTTCATGGTGATGACGTCGGCGGGTAGCCCGTCGATTACGGCACGGGCCTGCTTGCTGGAACCGCCATGGGACATCTGCAGGATGATGTTCTCGCCATTCTCCGCTTTCCAGTGCTTCTGGAAGGCAGCGTTGTAGTCCTTGTAGAAGTCGCGCATCACATCGTAGGAGACGTTTAGCAGAGTGGGCGCAGCCTGGGCGGCGCTTGCCAGGGCGAGGCCAGCGGCAAGGAGAGAGGCGGAGAACAGTCGTTTCACAGGGCGTTCCTTCTGGGCAGTGGGAGCACCCGACTATAGTGGACTGATATATATTCTTTTAATACTAAAAAATAATTTAGTTATTCCTGTTTGCGCGGTTAGTTCTTTGT
Source organism: Pseudomonas sp. BN415 (assembly GCF_029871195.1). NCBI lineage: Bacteria > Pseudomonadati > Pseudomonadota > Gammaproteobacteria > Pseudomonadales > Pseudomonadaceae > Pseudomonas > Pseudomonas sp. BN415. Next base: position 170,306 of record NZ_SSOK01000012.1, on the reverse strand, counting down.
CGGTTGCGGTGGGCGGCGTTCCGCTAGAGCGAAGCGAAACCCAACGATCCGCGCTCTGTACCCCATGCTGGTCTTCGCGTCGCTCTGCACCTACCTACGGCCGGAGTGAGGGCAACCACAGCGGGACGATCAGAAGACCCGGCCAAGGTTCAGGTAGAGCGCGCGCTCCGCCTCGTCGTTCAGGCCGTAGCTGAAGTCGAGGGGCCCCAGCGGCGTATCGAAGCTGATGAAGACGCTGCCAGCGTTGATGTAGCCGCTGTCGAAGCTGTCGTCGTTGTTCCAGGCGCGGCCCCGTTCCAGGCTTGCGCCGAGGTAGACGGGAAAGTCCAGGGGCACGAAGGCGCGAGGGGTCACCCGGCGGTAGTAGACCAGCCGTGCCAGGCTGATGTTCTGGCCGGCAACGGAGTCCTGGCGGAAGCCTGAAAGCTGGCGTGCGCCGCCGATCACGAAGGCCGAGGTCACCGCATCGGCGGCATCCAGGGTTCGGCCATAGCGGCCGCCTAGGACAAAGGTATCCGGTCCTGAACTCAGCGCCTTGTCCAGGCCGAACTGCCATTGCCGGTAGCGATCATCGGAGGCGAGGCTCGGATCGTACTGGCGCAGGCTCAGGCCAATGTCCTCGCCTTCGTGGGGGTAGTCCACGTTGTCCAGGGTGTCGAAGGAGTACTTCACCTCGTAGTAACCCTCGTTGAAGCTGAAGCTCGGCAAGGCGGGATCGCCGATTCTCACATCCGCCTCGCCCCACGCCTGGCCAATGCCGAAGCGGATTTCGCCGTTGTTGGCGATCTGCCGTCCCAGGTTGAGACCGAATCCGAATCGCTCTACGCGGTATTCGGCCACCGGGTCGTCGTCGATGCTGGCTTCGATGTTCTGCGCCTCGCCGAACACGTAGGGGGCGATGAAGTAACGCGAGCCGGCATCCAGTGGCTGGTAGAACTCGCTGTAGAGTTCCTGGTGGTCACCCAGTTGCAGGCGGGTCAGCCATTCGGCGCCCAACTCGTTGATGCCATTTTTGCGGTAGCTCGCGCCCAGGTTGAAGGCGCTGTCGCCGCGCAGGTCATCCGACAGATTCAGGCCCAGGCGCAGGTAGTCGGTGCCGGCGCGCTTGCCGCGCGAGTTGATTACCAGAGCGTTGCCGTCCTTGCGCTTGACGACCCGGTATTGCACCTGTTCGAAGTAGTCCAGCCCGTAAAGGGTACTCATGTCGCTCTGCAGTCGATCCAGGTCCAGTGGCTGGCCCAGGGGTTGGCGGATGTAGTGGCGGATTACCGCATCGCTGATCTTCGAGTCGTTCTCGATGAGGATGCTGCGGATCACCGGCGTGCGCTCGCTGGGCAATCGCGCGCTGTCCAGGGCCAGGTCGTGGCTGCTGGCCAGCGGGCGCAGCTCAGCCAGGCGGCTGCCGAGGATCTGGGTGGCGCGGTAGCCGGCATCGATCATGTCGCGGGCGCGGCCGAAGTCAGTGGCGCCGTAACCGGCCAGGGGCGGCTGGACCAGCACGTCGCTGGGCTTGAGTGTGGCCAGTTGGGCTTCAGAGTTGGTTCGCGTCATCAGGGTGACGGACTGGTTGAGCACGTCCACCACTGTGGCCAGCTCCTTGCGTGAGCGCAGCGGCGTGCCGATGTCGACCACTATCACCCGGTCGACGCCCATCTCGCGTGCGACGTCCACGGGGATGTTGTCCACCATGCCACCGTCTACCAGCAGCCGACCGTTGACCTCCACCGGGGCGAATACTGCCGGAATCGACATGCTCGCGCGGATCGCCTGGGGCAGGTGACCACGGCGAAACACCACCTTCTCCCCGGTGGCGATATCAGTGGCCACGGCACGGAAGGGGATCGCGAGCTGGTCGAAGTCGCGGGTATCGCTGGTGTGCACCAGCAGGCTTTCCAGCAGCAGGGCGAGGTTCTGGCCCTGGATCACCCCCAGCGGCAGGCCGAGGCTGCCATCGTCGCGGAAGCTCAGGCGTTGCTTGACCAGGAAGTCTCGGTCGTCCTGCTTGCGGCGGAAGGGGATTTCCTGGCGCGGCGGGCTATCGGACAGGGCCTGCTGCCAGTCCAGGTGAAGGGCGATCTGCTCCAGCTCGTCCACCGTGTAACCTGCAGCATAGAGACCGCCGATCACCGCTCCCATGCTGGTGCCGGCGATGGCATCGACCTTGATGCCCTGTTCCTCCAGTGCCTTGAGCACGCCTATATGGGCCAGCCCTCGGGCGGCGCCGCCGGACAGGACCAGGCCGATGCGCGGTTCGGGCTGGGCGAAGCCGAGGAGGGGAAGAAACAACAGGCAAAGCAGAAGGCGGCGCATAACGCATCCCTGGTCAGGCGGAGAACTGAAGCCGGCTATTATAGGGCGCCCAAACCATTCACCGAGCTGACCATGCCATCGACCAAGCCAGAAATCGTCATTACCTATTGCACGCAGTGCCAGTGGCTGCTGCGTGCCGCCTGGCTTGCCCAGGAACTGCTCAGTACCTTCAGCGACGATCTCGGCAAGGTGAGCCTCGAGCCGGGCACCGGAGGGGTATTCCGCATCACCTGCAATGACGTGGAGATCTGGGAACGCAAGGCCGATGGCGGTTTTCCCGAGGCCAAGGTGCTCAAGCAACGGGTACGCGACCAGATCGACCCGGCGCGGGACCTGGGCCACAACGACCGTTCCTGATCCAGTCCCGTTTGCCTCAGATCAACGGGCCGGCGCATATCGAGGCATAGCCTGACGGCATTTCCAACTTTTTGGAGGAAGTCCGTCATCAGCATCCCGGCATCTTCAACCCTGGCAGCGGTCGCGCCCAACCGTTCAACGATGTGGCCTGGAGCATGGTCAACGCCCTGCGCGCCAGCGAAGACCTGCCGCCGCTGAGCCTCCCGGCCATGCTTGATCAGGGCCTGCTGGAGTACAGCGAATTCCCCGACACCCTGCGCAGCAAATACCAGTGTTTTACCCAGGCCGATATCAGTCGTCTGCGCCAGGCCGGCTACCGCCGCCCCATGCTGGATGTGGAGCAGGGGGTGACGAGGTATTGCCGCTGGCTGCTGGAGCAGGAGGCGGGCGGCTGGTTGCCGGAAGTGGGCCAAGCCGCGTGAGCGTGCAGGGCAGGACGGGTTGAACTCGCGATTGCCTTCCGCTTCCTGGGTCCGCTGCGTGGCCCTCGGCGACGGCTACGAAGTGACGGGCGCCGGCTTGGTCTCCACCATTGCGCCTTTGCGTGCTGACAGGGCGATGGCGAAGATGATCAGCGCGCCGCCCGCCAGCATGCGCAGGCCGGGTTGTTCGTCGAACAGCCACCAGGCGAAGGCGATGCCGTAGACCGGCTCCAGGGCGAAGATCACCGCCGTGGTCCGCGCCTTCAGGACCTTCAGGCTGGCGACGAACAGGCTGTGGGCAAGGCCCGTGCAGAACACCCCGAGCAGGGCAATCCAGAACCAGTCCATGGGCTTGACCTCGTGCAGCAGCGGCCAACTGAAGGGCGCCAGGCAGAGCACGATGGTCAGGTTCTGGCAGAGCGCCGCCTTGACCGGGTCCAGCCCCTTGACGCTGACACGGTTGAGCAGCGATAGCAGGGAAAACAGCAGGCCCGAGAGAATGGCCGAGAGCAGGCCCTGGGTGGCCGCGCTGCCCCAGTCGAAGCTGGGCGTCACCAGCACCAGACCGAAGCTCACCAGGCCGACGATAAGTATCTCCTGGGCGCGGATGCGCTCGCGAAACAGCAGACCTTCCAGCAACAGGGTGAAGGCCGGGAAGCTGGCGAAACCGAGTGTTGCGATGGCTACGCCCGCCACCTGAACCGCGTGGAAGAAGGTGATCCAGTGGGCGCCCAGCAGTATTCCGCCCAGTGCCAGCATGCCCAACTGGCGCACGCTCGGATTGGTGCTGCGGCTGCGGGTAATGAGCTGGGCGAAGAGCGCCAGGGCGATGACCGCGAACAACCCGCGACCGAAGGTGATGAGCATCGGTTCGGTATTGGCGAGCTTGCCGAAAATGCCCGAAAGCCCGAACAACAGGGCCCCCAGGTGGATGGCGAGCAACGCACTGCGCTCCTTCATGCCAGGCGCGCCCCGTTGGGCAGGGGCTTGTCGAAGCCGGCCAGCACCACCTTGTTCTCGTCGTCATGGACGCCAGTGACGAGGATTTCCGAACGGATGCCCGCGATGCGTTTGGGCGCGAAGTTGCAGACGCAGAGCACTTGGCGGCCGACCAGCTCCTGGGCTTGATAGTGGGCAGTGATCTGGGCACTGGAGGTCTTCACCCCGAGTTCGCCCAGGTCCACCTCCAGTACGTAGGCCGGTTTGATCGCCTTGGTATTAGGGGCGGCGGACAGGATGGTGCCGACGCGCAGTTCGACGCGCTCGAAGTCGTTCCATTCGATGGTGGACATGAGTTTCTCCCGGATAACGGTCGTACATAGCCTACTGACGACGATGGGCCTTGTCTGTCGTCAGGCTCGCGGCCTTTGTCGCGTTACTCGCGGTTTTTGCGGAGGACGCGCGGGGTGACGCCGAACTCGCGGGAGAGGGCGGCGGTGAAGGCGCTCTGGGAGCTGTAGCCGACCCGTGTGGCGATCTCACCCACGGCCAGTCGGCTTTCCAGCAGCAGCTGGCGCCCGAGGTGCAGGCGCCGGGTGCGCACGTAGTCCATGGGCGTCTGCCCGGTTTCGACGAGGAAGCGCGCATGGAAGCGTGCCACCGAAAGGCCGCACAGGCGCGCCAGGTCGGCCACTTGCAAGGGGCGGGCGGCGTGTTGGTCGATGTGGGCGTCCACTGCCGCCAGGGGCAGGGCGCCATTGCCTTCCACCGGAATGCCGGGCGCGGCCAGGCTGGCCAGCAATAGCCCGGCGGACTGTCCGGCGATCACCTCATCGGTCAATGGGCTGGCGGCTATCCAGCTCACCAGTTGGCTTTGCGCCGGGTTCAGGTGCAGCGCGCCTGGGCGTTCCAGCAGGCGTTGCCCGGCGTCGAAGTGCCTGCCCAGCGTGTGGCGCAGCCAGTCGTGGTCGGGCACGTCCACCACCAGGCACAGACTGCCCCCGGGGCTGCCGCAGGCATGCCGGGCTTCGGGCGGTACAACCGCGAGGGTCTGGCGTTCCACCCGCGCGCCCCGGCCATCGACTTCGAAGTCCAGGCTGCCGGTCAGGCCAAACACCAGTTGGGCGTGGCTGTGGCTATGGACCAGCAGGTCGTGGTTGTACTGGCGCAGGGACAGGATCGAATGCATGGCGGTCACCTCGGGGCAGGCGGCCATTCTACTCCCTGTTGCGTGGCACGCGCTGTAACAGGCCTGCAACCTCATGTTCATGCTCGATTCACCGCAAGGGCCCACCATCGGCGAAACCCCGCCGGAGGTCGCCCATGAGCAGCGTCGAACGCCTGGAACCCGTCATCAAGATCAAGCCCCGCAAGCAACGCGTGCGCACCTTGTGGATTTCCGACGTCCACCTGGGCACTCGCGACTGCCAGGCCGAGCATCTGGCGCGCTTCCTCAAGCAGTATCATGCCGACCGCATCTACCTGGTCGGGGATATCATCGACGGCTGGAAACTACGGGGCGGTATCTACTGGCCCCAGGCGCATACCAACGTGATCCGCCGCCTGCTGACCATGAGCAAGCGCGGCACCGAGGTGATCTACGTCACCGGCAACCATGACGAATTCCTGCGTCGCTACTCGGCGCTGATGCTGGGCAATATCCAGTTGGTGGACGAGGCCGTGCACGAGACTGCCGATGGCCGTCGCATGCTGGTGATCCACGGCGACCAGTTCGACGTGATCACGCGCTACCACAAGTGGCTGGCCTTCCTCGGCGACTCGGCCTACGAATTCACCCTGACCCTCAACCGCTGGCTCAACCACTGGCGAGAGCGCTGGGGCTATGGCTACTGGTCGTTGTCTGCGTACCTCAAGCACAAGGTGAAGTCGGCGGTGAACTTCATCAGCGACTTCGAGGAAGCCATCGCCCACGAGTGCGTGAAGCGTGGCCTGGATGGTGTGGTCTGCGGCCATATCCACCATGCGGAAATCCGCAAGGTGGGGGAGGTGGACTACCTCAATTGCGGCGATTGGGTGGAGTCCTGCACGGCGCTCATCGAACACTGGGACGGCAGCATTGAGCTCTATCGCCTGGCTGACGCCCAGGCACGGGAGCTGGAAGCCCGTGCCGTGGAACTGGTCGAGCCGGCGGCATGAGGATACTGATTGTCAGCGATGCCTGGCTGCCCCAAGTGAACGGTGTGGTCACCAGCCTGCACGCGCTGGTGACCGAACTGGAAGCCCTCGGCCACCAGGTGCTGCTGCTCTCACCTCAGTCCTTCCGCTGCCGGCCGTGCCCGAGCTACCCGGAAATCCCCCTGGCCTGGGACCTCTGGCGTGTTGGACCGATGATCGAAGCCTTCCAGCCCGACTGTGTGCACCTGGCCACTGAAGGGCCACTTGGGTGGACAGCGCGGCGTTGGCTGATCAAGCGCGGCCTGGCCTTCTCCAGCGCGATCCACACGCGTTTTCCCGAGTACGTCCATGGCCGTTGGCCTTGGATTCCCCTGTCCTGGGGGTATGCCTTCCTGCGGCTGTTCCACCGCCCGAGCCGGGCGGTGCTGGTGAGCACCGAGCGTATGCGCGAGACCTTTGCCAGCCACGGTGTGACCCGGCTCAGTCTGTGGCGCAAGGGGGTGGACACGGCGTTGTTCCGTCCGCTGGTGCTGCCCAGGTCGGAACAGCCGGTGTTCCTCTACGTTGGTCGTCTGGCCACGGAGAAGAACCTGCAAGCCTTCCTCGACCTCGAACTGCCGGGTGAGATGTGGGTGGTGGGCGATGGACCATTGCGAGATGAACTGGTGGCACGCTATCCCGATGCGCGCTTCTTCGGCTATCGGCAGGGCGAGGAGCTGGTGCGCTTCTACGCACAGGCCAGTGTGTTGGTATTCCCGTCGCTGACGGATACCTATGGCCTGGTGATGCTCGAAGCCCTGGCATGCGGCACGCCGGTGGCAGCCTTTCCCGTGGCGGGTCCGCTGGATGTCCTGGAGTCGGGCATTACCGGTTGCCTGGATGAAGACCTGCAGCGCGCCTGCCTGGCGGCGCTGGAGCTGGATCGGGGGCGCTGTGCGGAGCGGGCGGGGCGGCTGTCTTGGCGGTCTTCGGCGCTGGAGTTCCTCGCCCGGCAGCCATTGCTGGATGGACAGCCGTGCGTTGAACCACCCCTGAACGCTGTTCCTGAACTGTAGGGGCGAGATTTCGCGCCGGCGTGTATTCAGGGAATGATCTTGTCCCGCAGTTTCTCGGCGGCCTGTTGCAGGGCCTGGATGACCCTGGCCTTGTCGTAGTTCTGGATACCGTTGGTATCCAGGTACATGGAGAAACCGGGCAGCTCGTGCTCGACGTAGCTGGAGGAGGCGCCCAGATCGCGGCGGAAGTCCACGACCTGGTATATCTGCACCGGTCGGGTGAAGCCCTTGACGTTTATCTGGCCCTTGTCGCGGCACATGATCACGTCCTTCACCAGCGAGTAGGTTTCGTGGGAGATCAGGATCTCGCCCGCATCCGAGGCGGTTTCCAGGCGGCTGGCCAGGTTCACTTCGCGGCCGATGATGGTGTAGTCCATGCGGGTGTCGGCGCCGAAGTTACCCACAGTGCAATAGCCGGTGTTGATGCCCATGCGGATCTCCAACGGCTTGGTGATGCCCTGAGCGCGCCACTGCTGGCGCAGCACCTTCATATGCTTGCGCATGGCCACGGCCATGGACACGGCTGCTACTGCGTCCTTCTTGGCGCCCTGGGTGCTGGGGTCGCCGAAGAACACCATGACACTGTCGCCGACGAACTTGTCGATCGTACCGCCGTACTTGAGCGCGATCTTCGACATGTCGTTGAGGTAGTTGTTGAGCAGGTCCGTCAGGGCCTCGGCTTCCAGTTCTTCGGACAGCTCAGTGAAACCCTTGATGTCGGAGAAGAACACGCTGAGCTTCTTGCGCTGGGTTTCCAGACGCACGGTTTTCTTGCCGCTGAAGATCATTTCCCAGACCTGGGGCGACAGATATTTGGCGAGGTTGCGTGCCAGGCGCGCGGCCTTTTCCTGTTCGCGCTTGATCTCGCTGCGGGCCTGGGCCAGGCGCAAGCCCTGCTGGTGTACGAAAAAGGCGGTAATGCAGATGTAAAGGGTGGTAAAGAGCACGCTGACCAGGGCCACCAGGGCTGGGGTACCCCCCTTGAACTCCGGCTGCAGCGCCAGGCCGACAGCCGCCATGCTGACGAGTGATCCGCCCAGCACCAGAGTCATCTGGCGCAGGCCACCGAGGATCATGGCGCTGAAGCAGAGGGTCAGTACGATCATCAGCGCCGGAACCACCGAGAAACCCAGCAGGGCAACGGCGGCGCCGGCATGGAATGTGTCGACGCCGAGCAGGATGCGGTCGGTGCGCTCCCCCGGGAAACGCAGGCTCAGATGGTGGGCCAGGTGAGGGTAGAGCAGGGCGTAGGGAACCACCCAGAGGATGTCGAAGCTGAAATGCTGGACGTAGGTGCCGGCGGCGATGCTCGCGGCGATGGCCATATAGGCCAGCACACGTGAGTAGTACTCACGCAGCATAGGCGTTGCGGTGGATGGGTCGAGCATGGCGGGCTTCATGGCTTGGGTCTGTCCCTGGTGCTTTCTTGACGCCGGGTTGCAGTGTTCGGGTAACGCTGCAAGTCCTGGGCCATGACTTTTGGCGGGTGCGGGATCATAACCAGGCGAGGGACCGGCGGCCAAGCTGACGCCGACCCCGTCAGACTCCGGGGCTCAGAAGCGGATGCGGCCGGTCAGGGCATCCTTGAGCATCACCCAGTCGCCCATGAAGCTGTAGAACGGGTACTTGAATGTGGCCGGTTTGTTCTTTTCGAAAACGAAATGGCCGACCCAGGCGAAGCCGTAACCGGCGAAGGGAATGGCCAGCAGCCAGAGCCACTGCTGGGTGACCAGCGCGTAACCGAGGATGCTCAGCACCAGCAGGCTGCCTACATAGTGGAGGCGGCGACAGGTGTCGTTGCTGTGCTCCTGCAGGTAGTAAGGGTAAAACTCGGCGAAGCTTTGAAAACGCTGTACGGACTCAGTGGGCATGGCGGCGGCTCCAGGTTCTTGTTGTCTGGAGCAGTGTAGGACGGGTGTCTTCGTGGGCCAGTGACAATGAGCGCCACTTTAGTATCCTTGCCGGCACGCCGCCCAGCGGGTGGCTGTCTTGAACTTCAGAACAAGAAGGCGCCATGAGCGAACGCACGACTTCTTCGAGTTGGGCCTTGGGAATAGTCCAGGCCCTGGAAATGGGTGGAGTGGACTGCCTCAATCTGTTTCCCGAGCTCGGTCTCGATTACCAGGCCCTGAACGATCCCGACGCCCGTTTCCCTCAGGACGGCATGACCCGTCTCTGGCTCCGGGCTGTCGAGCTGTCCGGCAATCCGGCCATTGGCCTGAACATGGCCAAGGTGGTTCGTCCGGCATCCTTCCATGTTGTGGGCTATGCGCTGATGTCCAGCCGCACCCTCAAGGAGGGCTTTACCCGGTTGGTGCGCTACCAGCGGATCATTGCCGAAGGCGCTGACCTCAGCTTCTGCGCGACGCGCGAAGGCTATGAGCTGCGCTTGTCGATTCATGGTGACCGCTTACCACCGGCCCGGCAGAGCGCGGAGGCTTCCATGGCGTATTGCCTGGCATTCTGCCGCTGGATGACCGGCCGACCGATCAACCCACTTGAGATCCGCTTCCAGGGACCGGCACCGGCGGACCTGGAGCCCTACCGTCAGGTGTTCCAGGCGCCGCTGCGCTTTAACACCGAGCACTGCGCTCTCTTGTTCAGTCGTGGCGATATGGAAACCCCGCTGCCCACCGCCAACGAATCCCTGGCGCAGTTGCACGACCGTTTCGCTGGCGACTACCTGGCGCGCTTCTCCGGTACCCGTGTCACGCACCAGGTGCGCCAGGTGCTCTGCCGACTATTGCCCCAGGGGGAGCCCAAGCGTGAAGTGGTTGCCAGCCTGATGCACCTGTCCCAGCGCACCTTGCAGCGGCGTTTGCAGGAAGAAGGGGTGAGCTTCCAGCAACTGCTGGACGATACGCGCCGTGAGCTGGCGGAGCAGTATCTGGCGCAACCCAACCTGACGCTGCTGGAGATCGCCTACCTGCTGGGGTTCGCCGATCCGAGCAACTTCTTCCGCGCCTTCCGTCGCTGGTTCGACAGTACTCCGGGAGAGTTCCGCGCGCGCCTGGAATGACGTCCAAGGGTGGGCTTCAGCCCACCGCTGTCGCTGAATGATCAGTGCCGCCAGAAGTAAGGCGTCAGCAGCACCAGTACGGTGAGGATTTCCAGGCGACCCAGCAGCATGCCCAGGGTCAGCAGCCACTTGGCGCCATCCGGCAGGCTCGAGAAGTTACCTGCCGGGCCGATGATTTCGCCCAGGCCGGGCCCCACGCCCGATACGGTGGCGGCGGCGCCCGTGAGCGAAGTGATCCAGTCCAGCCCCATCAGCGAAAGGCCCAGGGCGATGCCGCAGATGATGATGGTGAAGAAGAACGAGAAGGTCAGGATCGAGCGGACGATGTCTTCATCCAGGCGGTGGCCGTTGTAGATCTGCTTGATCACCGCACGCGGGTGCACCAGTTGGGTCAGGTTGGCCTTGAGCAGGATGTAGGCCACCTGGAAGCGGAAAATCTTGATGCCACCGGCCGTTGAACCGGAACAGCCACCGACGAAGCCCAGGTAGAAGAACAGCATCAGCGAGAAGTTGCCCCACAGGCTGTAGTCGCCCAGTGCGAAACCCGTGGTGGTCAGGATGGACGTCGTGTTCACCGCCACATGGCGCAGCGCGTCCAGCCAGTGCAGTTCGGTAGTCAGCCAGTACCAAGTCCCCAACACCAACCAGATGACCAGCAGCAGGCCGATGAAACCCTGTACCTGCTCATCCCTGATCAGCGCCTTGCGATTGCCGCGCAGCACCGACACATACAGCATGAACGGCAGGCTGCCGAGGATCATCACCACCACAGCCACCCAGTGCACCGCCGGTTGTTGCCACTTGGCCAGGGACTGGTCGGAGGTGGAGAAACCACCGGTGGCAATGGCCGACATGGCATGGTTGATCGCGTCGAAAGTCCCCATGCCCGCTGCCCAGAACGCCAGGCTACCCAGCAGGGTGAAGCCGACATAGATGGCGACGATGTACTTGGCCACCATGTGCGAGCGCGGCATGACCTTGTCGGAGCGGTCGGAAGATTCGGTCTGGAACAGGCGCATGCCACCGATGCGCAACAGCGGCAGGATCGCCACCGCCATACCGATGAAACCGATGCCGCCGAGCCAGTGCAGCAGAGAACGCCAGATGAGGATGCCCGGGGACATGCTGTCCAGTCCGCTCAGCACCGTGGCGCCGGTGGCGGTGATGCCGGACATGCTCTCGAACCAGGCGTCGGTGAAGCTGATGTGCTGGGTGAGCAGGAAGGGCAGCGCGGCGAAGGCGCCGACGATGATCCAGCTCGACACCGTCAGCAGGTACATGTCCCGGGGGCGCAGGTGAACTTGCTCGGGGCGACCTGGAATGACCAGCGACAGGCCGGCGATGAAGGTCATCAGGCTCGACCAGACGAAGGCATTGATGTCTTCGGTGCGCTCGTAGACCACCAGGGTCAGCACGGGAATGGCCATGCTGACCGCCAGGGTGATCAGAAAGATACCGTTGAGAAAGCCGATGATGCGCAGGGTCGGCAGGGCCATGGGGTCCGCTTCTGGCTGGAGGGCGAAACGCGCAATTCTAACCGGGTCCGGCGCCCTGTAAACCCGGCGCCGGGTGGACTATAGCTTGCGCCGGCCCTCAGTGACGCCAGAACCCCGGCGTGAATAGCACCAGCACGGTGAGGATTTCCAGCCGGCCGAGCAGCATGCCGATGGTCAGCAGCCATTTGGCCGCATCGGGCAGGGTGGAGAAATTGCCCGCCGGCCCGATGATCGGGCCCAGCCCCGGGCCGACGTTGCACACGGCGGTGGCCGCGCCGGTGAGGGCGGTGACCCAGTCCAGGCCAATCAGGCAAAGCCCGAGGGCAATCAGCGCGATGGTGATGGTGAAGAAGAAGGAAAAGGTGATCAGCGAGCGGACGATGTCGTCGTCCAGATAGTGGTTGTTGTACTGCTGCTTGATCACCGCGCGTGGGTGCACGAGCTGTTGCAGGTTGGCCTTGAGCAGTTGCCAGGCCACCTGGAAACGGAAGATTTTCAGTCCGCCGGCAGTAGAGCCGGAGCAGCCGCCTACGAAGGTCAGGTAGAAGAACAGCAGGACTGCGAAGCTGCCCCACAGGGTGTAGTCGCCCAGTGCGAAGCCTGTGGTGGTGACCACCGAAGTGATATTCACGGCGACGATGCGCACGGCGTCGAGCCAGGTATTGTCGGAGTGTGCCCAGAGCCAAGTGCCAACAAGCAGCCATGACACCACCAGGAACCCAATGAAACCATGCACCTGATGGTCGCGTAGCAGTGCCTTCCGATTGCCGCGCAGTGTCGCGACGAACAGGGTGAAGGGCAGGCTGCCGAGGATCATCACGACGACGGCTACCCAGTGCACCGCGGGTTGCTTCCAGTTCGCCAGGGATGAATCCGACGTTGAGAAACCGCCGGTAGAGATCGAGGCCATGGAATGGTTGACCGCCTCGAAGGGCGTCATGCCGGCCAGCCAGAAGGCCAGGGTGCCGAGTAACGTCAGGCCCACGTAGGTCAGCACGATGAACTTGGCCACCATGTGCGAGCGCGGCATCACCTTCTCGCCCCAGTCGGAGGATTCGGTCTGGAACAGGCGCATGCCGCCGACGCGCAGCAGCGGCAGGATGGCCACCGCCATGCCGATGAAGCCGATACCGCCCAGCCAGTGCAGCATCGAGCGCCAGATCAGGAGCCCCGGTGAAGCAGTGTCCAGGCCGGTGAGCACCGTGGAACCGGTGGTGGTGATACCGGACATGGTTTCGAAGAAGGAGTCGGTGTAGCTGATGTGCTGGATCAGCACCATCGGCAAGGCGGCGAAGCAGCAGACGATGACCCAGCTCGCGGTGGTCAGCATGTACATGTCACGGGGGCGCAACTGGCTGTGCTCGGGGCGCCCGGGGCCTACCAGCGCGAGGCCAGCTATGAAGGTGATCAGGCTCGACCAGAGGAAGGCGAAGATGTCATCAGTGCGCTCGAAGGCCAGCAGGGTCAGCATGGGGATGACCATGCTCACGGCCAGGGTAATCAGGAAAAGGCCGATGATGAAACCGATGGTGCGCAATGTCGACAGGGACATAGAGCCCTCTGGGGCAGTAATCGAGCGGGGCATTCTACTGGGCCTTCGAAGTCCGCGAAATGCCCGGTTGGTGGGGCTCGCGCGTTTCCGGCAAGGAAAATGACAGGCATGTGCAGATGGCTCCGCTCCTACCTTCCACGATCCACTCCCATCATCTCCTCGTTCGATCGCTGTCTTGCTCGCCGCGTTCTCTTTGCATGCTTGCGAGACTGAGTCGTGCTATCGGCTAGAATGCCGGCTCCCTGAATTCTGGAGGTGGCCGATGGAGGCTCTCGACGCTCTGCTCAACCGTGTATCCCTGGCTCGCTTGCACGAGCCGGCACCGGACGCCGCCCAGCGTGAGGTGTTGTTCCGTGCGGCCCTGCGCGCCCCCGACCACGGCTACCTGCGCCCCTGGCGCTTCCTCTCCATCGAGGGGGAGGGGCGTGCGAAGCTCGGTGAGCTGTTCGTCTCTGCCGTGCTGGCCAAGGACCCGCAAGCGCCGGAGGCGGTCACCGCCAAAGCGCGCAACATGCCGCTGCGGGCGCCGCTGATGGTGGTAGTGATCGCGACCCTGCAGGCGGGTCACAAGGTGCCCGAGGTCGAGCAATTGCTGTCGGCCGGCTGCGCTGCCCACGGAATGCTTCTGGCCGCACACGCCCTGGGGCTGGGGGCCATCTGGCGGACCGGCGAGATGGCCTACGACCTCACCGTCGCCAACGGACTCGGTCTGGCTGAAAATGAGCGGGTAGTCGGTTTTCTCTACCTGGGTAGCGTCGAGGGCGAGCGCCGCGCCGCGCCGGAGCTGGCTCCGGCTGACTTCGTCCAGAACTGGGGCTGATCAGGCCTTCAGTGCAGCGGGTAGTTCCAGGGTGGCGACGAAGCCGCCCTCTGGATGATTGTCCAGGTGCAGGCTGCCACCGTGACGCTCCACGGCCCGGCGCGCAATGGCCAACCCCAGGCCATGCCCGGCACCGGACTGGTTCGGCGCGCGGAAGAAGGGTTCGCCCAGCCTCGCCAGATGTTCGGCGGCCACACCGGGGCCGTGGTCGCGGACCCTGATCACCAGGGCGCCATCCTTTTCATTCACCGTCACTTCCACCGGCTGCCCCTGGGGATTGAAACGCAGGGCATTGCGCAGAAGGTTATCCAGCGCCCCCTCTAGCATGTCGGGCCAGCCTTCCAGTTGCGGTTCGCCGATGCAGTCGATGCGAACTTCCTGCTCCGGCGCCAGTAGTCGGGCGTCTTCCCTCAGTTTCTCCAGCAACGCTCTCAGGACGATGGGGTGGCGTGCGCCCGGCTCTGCGTCCAGGCGCGCGAGGGCGAGGATTTCGCTGATCAGTGCTTCCAGGCGATCGCATTCCTGACCCAGGCGCGGCCAGAGGGCTTCCCGCTGGTGGGGTTCGGCGCGTTCGGCTAGGGCCAGGGCGATACGCAAGCGGGCCAGTGGAGAGCGCAGCTCATGGGAAACATCCCGCAGTAGCTGGCGCTGGCTGCCGATCAGCCCTTGCAGGCGCTGGCCCATGCGGTTGAAGTCGCCGGCCAGGACGCCCAACTCATCCCTTCGTCGCGCCAGGCGAGATAGGCTGTCCTGCTGGTAAGCGGTCTGGCCGAGGTCATGCACGGCCCGGCGCAACCGATCGAGGGGGCGGGTGATGGACAGTGTCAGCGCCAGGCTGAACAGGGTCAGCACCACCAGGGCAATGCCCAAGGCGCTGAAGGGCCAGAGCAGGCTGCCACGGTGCCAGGCATCCAGCTCCGGGTAGGGGATGCGGTAGATCAGCAGGTAGGACTCCCCGCTGACGGGGCTTGTGTATTCCTCGGTCAAACGTCGCCATGGCAGGCGGCGCGGGTTCTTCTGGCGTGCTTCGAAGGCGGCGGCGCGAGGCGGAAAGGTACCTTCGACCACGGGCTGGCCGGTGTCGTTGAGCATCTGCACGTCGACTCGCGCGCGATGACGGAAGTGTTCCAGGTAGCGCTGGGTGTCCTGCGGGCCTTGGTCTTCGTAGCGTTGCACCAGGCGTTCGGCCAACCCCTGAAGGGTCGGGTGGTGGCTGAGAATCCAGGCATCCTGGTTCAGCGCGCGGCCCAGCAGGATGGACAGTCCGGCCACCAAGGCCAGGGCCAGCCAGAGGGTGGCCAGGATTCGCCAGAAGAGTGAACGCACGGTGTAGCTCCTGAACGGCAAAACCCATCAGGCCGGCTGGCCTGATGGGTGTAGGGTGGGTGCCGGCAGCCTGGGCCGCCTGGCGATTACTGGGCCTTCTTGTCCTTCTCCGCCTTCCAGGCTTCGAACTCGGCGCGTTCGGCGCGGCGCTCTTCCATCTTCTTCTGGAGATCGTCGAAGGCTTTCTGCTGCTCGGGCTTGAGCTGGGCGCGGATGGCATCGCGGTTCTTGGTTTCGGCGGCCTTGAGCTCGTCCTGCATGGCTTTGCGCTCGGCAGCCGGTAGTTTGTCCAGGTAGCGCTGGGTGATGTCGTGGCGGGACTTCATCTGCTCGCGCATCAGCTTGCCGATTTCATGGCGCTGTTCCTGGGTGAGGTTCAGCTCCTTGAACATATGGCCACCGAAACCGCGCTCATGGCGCGGGCCGTCTTCCGGCATGGCCATGGCCAGGGTCGGCAGGGTAGCGGCGAGCAGCAGGGCGATGAGGGTCTTGCGCATGGTGGTTCTCCTAGTCTCGATTCCGGCCAGTTGCCGGATGTGCCCAGTCTAGGGATGGCAAGGTCAAGGGCAGTCAGCCATGAGTAAAGCCTGGGTAAAGACGCAGAGCCTGGTAATAACCTGCTGCGCGTCGGCCCTGCTGCGTTAAAAGCAGACTCTAGCTTGCGAAATCGTGAACAGGCTCTCAGGCGCTGTAGTAATAGCCGCGGCTGCGCAGCGCCAGGATGCGCGGTCGGCCATCCGCATGGGGGCCGAGTTTCTTGCGCAAGTTGCTGACGTGCATGTCCAGGCTTCGGTCGTAAAGGGTCAGCTTGCGGCCCAGGGCGAGTTGCGCCAGTTGCTGTTTGTCCAGCGGTTCACCGGGCTGGTGCAAGAGGGCTTCGAGCAGGCGGCCTTCGGAAAGGGTCAGGCTGATCTCGTGATTGCCGACGGTGACGATGCCGCGCACCGGGCTGTAACAGAGGTCGCCCAGTTCAAGCTGGCTGGATTGCGGCGGCGGCTGGGTGCGACGCAGCACGGCGCGCAGGCGGGCGGTGAGTTCGCGGGGGTCACAGGGCTTGGCCAGGTAGTCGTCGGCGCCGAGTTCCAGGCCGAGGATGCGGTCCAGCGGTTCACCACGGGCGGAGAGCATGAGGACCGGCAGTTCCGGGTGGTCGCCGCGTAGCTGCTTGAGCAGTTCCAGGCCACTGCCATCCGGCAGCATCACGTCGAGCACCACGGCGGATGGAGCGTGCTCGGCCAGGGCCGTACGCGCAGATTGGCCATCATGGCAGGCACGGACGTTGAAGCCTTCCTGGCTGAGCCAGCTGATCAGGAGCTCGCAGAGTTCCTGGTCGTCATCGATAAGCAGCAATTCACTCATGTTGCGGTTCAGTTGATCCATTGACGGCGCTGGCGGCGACCCCCGCGGGCGGCCAGGCCAGCAAACAGAGAGAGCAGGGCGACGCCACCGCCGACTGCGAACCAGGTTTGCTGCTCGGTCAGAAGGCGTGGCGATTGCGATGCCTGGGCTTCCTTGAGTTGCAGCTTGAGGCGCTGGTTCTCCTGACGCAGGCGGGAGAGCTGGGCATTCTCCCGCTCGCCGCTGGCTGCTTCCAGTTGGGTGCTCAGTTCGTTGCGCTGACGCTCGCTTTCGGCCAGTTGGCGCTGGAGCTGGCCGAGTTGGGCGACCAGGGAGTCGCTTGCAACGGCCGGTGCTGCCGGGGCCGCCGAACGCTCGGGGAGAACGTCTTCCGCTGGTGTCCCATGCGGGGATTCTTCAGCCAGGGCCAGGCTGCAGAGCAGCGCGGCGGTAAACAGCAGGGGCAATCGACCGACGTGCATGGGAACTCCTTTTTCCTGGCGTGGAACGGCTGAAGGGGATTGGCTTAGGGAAAGACCTGCTTGAAAGGTTTGACCACAACGTCGGCGTAGACGCCGGCGGAACGGTAGGGATCGGCGTCGGCCCAGGCCTTGGCGGACTCGAGTGAGTCGAACTCAGCAACGATCAGGCTGCCGGTGAAACCCGCACTGCCCGGGTCAACGCTGTCTACTGCCGGGTGCGGGCCGGCCAGCACGATGCGGCCTTCGGCCTTCAATTGCTCCAGGCGCGCGAGGTGGGCAGGGCGGGCAGCGAGACGGTTTTCCAGGGAATCAGCAACGTCGGTGGCAATGATGGCGTAGAGCATGGCAATCCTTATTGTTGGGGCTTTTCGGTTTCGCCGTCGTGAATGTGGCGAGCCAGGTAGACACCCTGGCCGACCAGGAAGAGCACGGTCATGCCGAGGCTACCGAAGACTTTGAAGTCCACCCAGAACTCGTGGAAGGTGAAGGCTACGAAGAGGTTGGCGGAGCCGCAGACCAGGAAGAATGCGACCCAGGCAAGGTTCAGACGCACCCAGATGACCTGCGGAAGGTTCAGGGCATGGCCCATCACGCGCTGGATCAGGGGCTTGTCGCCAATGAAGTGGCTGCCGGCAAACGCCAGGGCGAAGAGCCAGTTCACCACGGGCGCCTTCCATTTGAGGAAGGTTTCGCTGTGGAAGGCCAGCGTCATGCCACCGAATACCAGGCAAGCCGCCAACGTCAGCCACTGGCCTTTCTCAAGGCGGCGCTGGTGCAGGAAGATGGCGCCGTAGACGATTACCGAGCTGATGATCAGAACCGCGGTAGCGCTGAAAATACCGCCTAGCATATAGGTATGCCCGGCCAGTTCGAGGGCGCGTGGTTCCAGTTTGTAAACGACGAAGAAGAGGATAAGCGGGATGAAGTCGATGAATTGTTTCACGGCGGCAGCCAGAAGCGGGATGTGGCGGCATAATAACAAACCAATCCCCTAGCGAAAGCAGACCCCATGCAGATCGACCTGCATTGCCACAGTACGGCCTCTGACGGTGCCCTGGCGCCCGCAGCCCTCGTCGCCCGCGCTCACGAGCAGGGCGTGCGCGTGCTCGCGTTGACCGACCACGACACCCTCGAAGGCCTGGACGAGGCTCGCAAAGCAGCCGTAGCGCTGGATATGCAACTGATCAACGGTATCGAACTGTCCTGCACCTGGGGTGGCGCTACGATCCATGTATTGGGGTACGCCTTCGCTACCGATGCACCGGCGTTGCTGGAGGCCATTGCGGACCTCCATCGCGGCCGCTGGTCGCGGGCCGAGGAAATCGCCCATCGCCTGGCCGCCAAAGGTATGCCAGGCGCCCTGGAGGGTGCCAGGGCGGTGCAGCAGGAGTTGGGTGAAAGCGGCAACGCGCCGGCACGCCCGCATTTTGCGGAGTTTCTGGTCCGCAATGGCCACGTCCGCGACCGTGCCGAGGCGTTTCGCAAATGGTTGGGGGCCGGCAAGCTGGGCGATGTGAAGCAGCACTGGCCAACCCTGGCCGATGCGGTGGGAACTCTGCGTGCCGCTGGTGCCTGGATCAGCCTGGCGCACCCGTGGCAATACAACTTCACCGGCACCAAGCGGCGCAAGCTGGTGGCGGATTTCATCCAGGCCGGCGGCCACGCGCTGGAAGTGGTGAACGGCCTGCAGCCAGCGGATCAGGTGGGAAGCCTGGCCATACTGGCGCGAGAATTCGGCATGCTGGTCAGTGCCGGTAGTGACTTTCATGCACCCTGCGATTGGTCGGAGCTGGGCATGTACCGACCCTTGCCGGATGATCTGCCGCCGATCTGGGGGCGCTTCCGCCATGCATACAGCCCTATTGCTGCCCTCTGAACAGGGAGATGTCGTGAGTCAATTTTTCCAGATACATCCGGAGAATCCACAGCCGCGCCTGATCAAGCAGGCGGTGGAGATCGTCAAGGCGGGCGGGGTGATCGTCTACCCCACCGATTCGTCTTACGCTCTGGGATGCCTGATCGGTGACAAGAACGCAGTTGAACGTATTCGCCGACTGCGTCGCCTGGATGAGAAACACAATTTCACGCTGGTGTGCCGCGATCTGTCCGAGATCGGTTTATTCGCCAAAGTGGATACCGCAGCGTTCCGCCTGATCAAGGCGCATACGCCCGGCCCTTACACCTTTATTCTGAGCGCCACCCGTGAAGTTCCGCGCATGCTGATGCACCCGAAACGGCGCACCATTGGCATGCGGGTACCGGACCACCCCATTGCCCTGGCGTTGCTGGAACAACTGGGCGCGCCGCTGATGAGCACCAGCCTGATCCTGCCGGGCGAAGAACTGCCGATGAGCGACCCTTACGAGATGCGCCAGATTCTCGAACATCAGGTCGACCTGATCATCGATGGCGGCCACGGCGGCATGGCAGCGTCCACCGTGATCAACCTCTCAGAAGGCAAGCCCGAGGTGGTGCGCGTAGGCTGCGGCGACCCGCAGCCTTTCCTCGACGAGGACTGAAATCGTCGCTCAAAGCAGGATCGCCACCAGGATTATCACCAGCAGGATGATGATGAAGTCAGTACTGCTGATGTTCCCACCCGCAGGTGCTGCATTCATTTTTTGCGCAAGCTGGGTGGCTTCCTCATTGGTCAGGGCCTGCGCGCGCGCGCGTGCCGTGGCGGCATCCACGCCCATGGCGCGCATCTGGTCCTGAACCTCGGACTGACTGAGGAAGGCGTCGATCCTGTCGCGATCACCGGATTGCTGTTGGGTCGCGATGGCTTCATCGGTGCCGATCATACCCGCCTGCGCTGTTGTAACCGGCACCAGACCGAGGCAGACGAACAAGAGGACGGTACTGAAAATCAAGGCGAACAGTTTCATCGGAACCTCCTTGGGCGTTTCGCTCCAGACCTGACCAAGGGTGCTGCGTCGTACTTTTTTAGTCTGGCACATGGTGCTAATTTGCCCGCTTTCCCGCCGACCGGTCCTACCCGGTAGGCTTCAACCGAGGGCAGCAGCGCGCAGCGGCCGAGCAACGAGAGGAATACATGCACGAAACGCCGCTAAACGAGTCGCCGGATCCCCAGGCGGGCGCCCAGCAGGAGCTGCCCTTCGCCCTGGTCTACGGCCAGGCGGTGACTGAGCTGCCGCAAGACCTGTATATCCCGCCGGATGCGCTGGAAGTCTTCCTCGAGGCCTTCGAAGGTCCGCTCGACCTGCTGCTTTACCTGATTCGCAAGCAGAACATTGACATCCTCGACATCCCGGTCGCGGCCATCACCCACCAGTACATGGCCTACGTCGAGCTGATGAAGTCGGTACGCCTGGAGCTGGCCGCCGAGTACCTGGTCATGGCCGCCATGCTGGCCGAGATCAAGTCGCGCATGCTGCTGCCGCGTTCGAACGAGACGGAAGAGGAAGAAGACGATCCGCGCGCCGAGCTGATCCGCCGCCTCCAGGAGTACGAGCGCTTCAAGGCGGCCGCCGAAGGTATCGATCAACTGCCTCGCGTGGGGCGCGACCTCATTGTTCCGCGTGTGGATGCACCGGACGCGCGAGCGCGCAAGCTGCTGCCGGATGTCGCCCTGGAAGAGGTCCTGCTGTCCATGGCCGAGGTGTTGCGCCGTGCGGATATGTTTGAAAGCCACCAGGTAACCCGCGAGGCGCTGTCCACCCGCGAACGTATGAGTGAGGTGCTGGAAAAGCTCAAGGGCGGGGCTTTCGTACCTTTCGTCGTGCTGTTCACGGTCGAGGAAGGTCGTCTTGGTGTCGTGGTCACCTTCATGGCGGTGCTGGAGCTGATCAAGGAACAGCTGGTTGAACTGGTGCAGAATGAGCCATTTGCCCCCATCCACGTTCGGGCGCGAGCCGAGTAGATGAACCTCAACGATCCCAAGGAACTTGCGTCGCTGCTGGAAGCTTTCCTCTTGGCGTCCGGCAAGCCTCTGTCGCTGGAGCGTCTGGCCGAGCTCTTCGAAGAGGCCGAGCGCCCCGAGCTGTCGGTGATCCGTTCGGCCCTGGCCATCCTCGGCAAAAGCTGCGAGAAGCGTGCGTTCGAACTGCGCGAGGTCGCCTCCGGCTACCGTCTGCAGATTCGCGAGCGCTTCTCGCCCTGGGTTGGTCGGCTCTGGGAGGAACGGCCACAGCGCTATTCGCGCGCGATGCTGGAGACCCTGGCCCTGGTAGCCTATCGGCAACCCATTACCCGTGGTGAAATCGAGGATATTCGCGGCGTTGCGGTCAACAGCCAGATCGTCAAGACACTGTTGGAGCGGGAGTGGATTCGGGTGGTCGGCTATCGCGACGTACCCGGAAAGCCGGCCATGTTCGCCACTACGCGCGCGTTTCTCGACCACTTCAACCTGAAAAGCCTGGAAGAGCTCCCGCCGCTGGCCGCCCTGCGTGAGCTGGAGCCCGAGCCGGTGCTTGGGTTGGATGATGGTGATGCGCCAGTGCCCGAAGGGTTGCAGGCCCGTGCGGACGCCGAACAGCTTGCCGAACCGCGCGTGGAAACCAGTTTCCGCTCCCTGCTGGCCGAGCTCGACACCATGGAAGAGGGGCTGAAGACCGACTTCGATGATCTGCTGCTCGATGAGGCCGACGAAGCCGAATCCGTTGCTGCCGAAGCCGACGACGAGCCGCTTCCGGATGAAACCCTACATTGACGCCACCGGTCAGCGGACAGGCTGACGCCGGGACTTTGCTCAGCTAGCCTCACTGCCAGCGGCCGCGTATGATGCGCGGCCTTTTACTGCTACACCGGGAGGTGCCCAGATGAGTGACGTCGAATACAGCCCCACAGGGGAAAAGCTGCAGAAGGTCCTGGCCCGCATGGGGCTGGCTTCTCGCCGCGATATAGAGGCCTGGATCACTGAAGGCCGAGTAAAGGTCAACGGCGAAGCCGCCACCCTTGGCCAGCGCGTCGACAGCCATGACGCCATCAGCGTCGATGGTCGTCTGCTCAAGCGCGAAGAAGAATTCGAGAGCGTCCGCCGCGTACTGATCTATAACAAGCCCGAAGGAGAAGTCTGCACCCGCGACGATCCTGAAGGCCGTCCCACGGTGTTCGAGCGCCTGCCGCGCCTGAAGGCCGGCCGTTGGATCAACGTCGGTCGCCTGGACATCAACACCACCGGCCTGCTGCTGTTCACCACTGACGGTGAACTGGCCAACCGCCTCATGCACCCCTCCTACGAGATGGACCGCGAGTACGCCGTGCGCGTGCGCGGCGAAGTCACCGAGGAGATGTTGGAGAACCTCAAGCAGGGCGTGATGCTGGATGACGGTCCTGCGAAGTTCACCGACATCAAGGAAGCGCCGGGTGGTGAAGGCTTCAACCACTGGTACCACTGCGTGGTGATGGAAGGCCGCAACCGTGAAGTGCGTCGTCTCTGGGAATCCCAGGGGTTGGTGGTCAGTCGCTTGAAGCGCGTGCGCTTCGGCCCGGTATTCATCACTTCCGACCTGACCATGGGTCGCTGGCGTGAAATGGGCCAGAACGAGGTGGATATCCTCAGCACCGAAGTCGGTTTGAAGCCTGTGGCGCTGCCGGCCATGAAGGGCAAGTTTCGCGAGAAGCTGGATCGCCTGCAGCGCAAGTCGGCCAAGCCGGTGGGTGCGCGCGGTCAGCGCAGCGAAGGTGGCGAGCGTCCTGCTCGTGGCCCGCGCAGCGAAGGTGGCGAACGTCCTGCTCGTGGCCCGCGCAGCGAAGGTGGCGAGCGTCCTGCTCGTGGCCCGCGCAGCGAGGGTGGCGAACGTCCTGCTCGTGGCCCGCGCAGCGAAGGTGGCGAGCGTCCTGCTCGTGGCCCGCGCAGCGAGGGCGGTGAGCGTCCGGCCCGTGCTCCTCGCCGCGATGGCGACGAGCGTCCTGCTCGCGCTCCGCGCGGCACGCCGGTAGCTGATCGTCCGCGTGACGAGAACAAGAAGCGCCCGGCCAAGTCTCACGGTGAGCGTCCGGCCGTGGAGCTGGCGGACCGTCCGACTCGCAAGCCGCAGCGTCCGCCGCACAAGCGCAGCGGACCGGCAGGTGGCGAAGGTCAGCGTCCGGGCTTCGGTCGCAAGCGCTGATTCAAGGCGCAATGAAGAAGGGGCTCTCATGAGCCCCTTTTTACTGTCTGCTATTTGTGCGAACTCGTCCGCGACTTGCTGCGAGGTGCCTCAGCCGGCCATGGACAGGCGGTTGCGGCCTTCGCGCTTGGCCACGTAGAGCGCGTTGTCCGCACGGCGTAGCAAGCTCTCCACGGATTCCGCCGGCAGAAGGGTGGCGCAGCCGAGGCTGATCGAGAGGTCCAGGGGGTGACCCTGCACCAGGTACTGCAGTTCAAGGATGCCCAGGCGCAGGCGTTCACCTACCAGGGCAGCGGCTTCGCGGCAGGTGCCTGAGAGCAGCACGAGGAATTCCTCTCCGCCGAAGCGGAACACCATATCAACGTTGCGCAGGCGTGCCTTGAGCGTGTTGGCGACCGCTTTCAGGACTTCATCGCCGGTGCCATGGCCGTATTCGTCGTTGATGCGCTTGAAGTGATCAATGTCCAGCATCAGTACCGACAGCGGCTGCAGATTGCGTCGGGCGAGGTCCACTTCGCGCTGCAGGGTCTGCTCCATGGCGATGCGATTGCCCGTGTCGGTAAGCGGGTCGCGCAAGGCGCTCTGGATAGCCGCACGATAGAGCAGGGCGTTGCGCAGCGGAAAGAGCAAAGTGGCGAGCAGGGATTCCAGTTGGTTCAATTCCTGTTCGTCGAAGCGCTGGTTGCGCCGGAAAATCAGTTCACCCAGGTACTCACCTTCATGGGTCAGACGATAGCCGGCTGAGTGGCTGGAGCGGCTGCCGTACTCAAGGCGTAGGTCGCTGCTCTGGTGCTGGTATGCCAGG
The DNA here is from genome assembly GCF_029871195.1 of Pseudomonas sp. BN415. NCBI lineage: Bacteria > Pseudomonadati > Pseudomonadota > Gammaproteobacteria > Pseudomonadales > Pseudomonadaceae > Pseudomonas > Pseudomonas sp. BN415. The sequence goes on along the minus strand of NZ_SSOK01000012.1, from coordinate 146,178 downwards.
GCGTCGAGGGCAACCAGGCGCTGCACTTCGCTGAAGAACAGGCTGATGATGCGCTCCACCTCCAGGCTGGTCTGCAGTTGCAAATTCAACTGGCGACGCAGCTCTGCCAGGCTGAGGGGGCGCAGCGTGGGCTGGCGCTTACCGGAGAAGCCGAGGCGCTGCAGCTTGGCCGCGTCAAAATCGATGGTGTTGGACTGTGTGGGAGGAACCATGGAGTTGAACCTCTGACGCAAATTGCGACGACACCAGGCATGGAGCTATTTTCGTGCCAGGAGTTCGTTAATTATAAAAAATCATTTAATTTCAATTGCTTAGCTGTTCTTTGTCGGCTTGCGAGGCAAGCCTTTGCCGGGTTAATGGCGAAACAGTGGCAATGTGATGCCGTTCACGGGAAAGGTCGCCGGAAATCTGGCGAAGGCTGCGACGGTCGGATGACCGCCGCGGAGGGAAGTCATTGCGCGTCGAAAGCCTGGCCGTTCACACCAGCGCTGTCCGGCCCCATGAGATAGAGGTAGACAGGCATGATCTCGGCGGGTTCCGGGTTGTTGTCAGGGTTTTCACCTGGATAGGCCTGGGCGCGCATATCAGTGCGCGTTGCGCCGGGGTTGATGCTGTTGGCACGAACGCTGGCGATGCCGTCCACTTCGTCGGCCAGGACCTGCATCAGGCCTTCGGTGGCGAACTTGGACACCGCATAGGCGCCCCAATAGGCCCGGCCTTTGCGGCCGACGCTACTGGAGGTGAAGATCACCGAGGCGTCCTTGGACAGCTTTAGAAGCGGCAGCAGGGTGCTGGTCAGCATGAACATGGCGTTGACGTTGACTTGCATGACGCGCATGAAATTGTCGCCCGAGAGCTGCTCGATGGGGGTGCGGGGGCCGAGGATGGAGGCGTTGTGCAGCACGCCGTCGATGCGCCCGAACTCCGTCTCCAGGGTCGCTGCCAGTTCGTCGTACTGGTGCGGCTGGGCGGTTTCCAGGTTGAAGGGGATCACCGCGGGTTGTGGGTGGCCGGCGGCCTCGATCTCGTCGTAGACGGCGTTCAGGCTGGCCTCGGTCTTGCCCAGCAGCAGTACGGTAGCGCCGTGGGCGGCGAAGGTCTTGGCGGCCGCTGCGCCGATGCCACGGCCGGCTCCGGTGATCAGAATGACCCGGTCCTTGAGCAGGTCGGGGCGGGCGGAATACTGGAACATGTGAATCTCCTTCGGGGCGCTACTGGCTTCAGCAGCTGCACAGCGCGCGGTCGAGCACGGCGCGCAATTCGAGCGGGTGGTCGACCACTACGTCGGCGCCCCAGTGGGCGGGGTTGTCGCTTGGGTGGATATAGCCGTAGCTGACCGCCGCAGTGCGGGTGCCGGCGGCGCGGCCGGACTCGATGTCGCGAAGGTCGTCACCGACAAAGAGCACACTGGCCGGGTCCAGGTTCAGCTTGCTGCAAGCCAGCAGCAGCATTTCCGGGTCCGGTTTGCTGTTCTTCACGTGATCGGGGCAGATCAGCACGGCGGAGCGCCCGGCCAGGCCGAGCTGCTCCATGATCGGCTCGGCGTAGCGTACCGGCTTGTTGGTCACCACACCCCAGATCAGCTTGGCTTGCTCGATATCCGCCAGCAGTTCGTCTATGCCGTCGAAGGGGCGGGTGAGCACTGCGCAGTGGCTCTGGTAGCGCTCCAGGAACTCCAGGCGCAGGGGCTCGAGCTGCGGGTCTTCGGGGTCCATCTCGAAGGTGATGGCGACCATGGCGCGGGCGCCGCCGGAGACCACGTCGCGGATCAGCTTTTCGTCCAGGGGCGCCAGGCCGCGTTCGGTGCGCATGGCCTGGCAGATGGCGATGAAATCGGGCGCCGAGTCGAGCAGGGTGCCGTCCATATCGAAAAGTACCGCTTGAAGACGCATGCCGGTCACTCCTCGCGCAGGGTCTGGATCATGTAGTTGACGTCGACGTCGCCTTCCAGCTTGTAGTGCTTGGTCAGCGGGTTGTAGGTCAGGCCGATGATATCCTTCACCTGCAGGCCGGCGGCACGGCTCCAGGCGCCGAGCTCGGAGGGGCGGATGAATTTCTTGAAGTCGTGGGTGCCGCGCGGCAGCAGGCCCATGATGTACTCGGCGCCGACGATGGCGAAGAGGTAAGCCTTGGGGTTGCGGTTGATGGTGGAGAAGAACACCTGGCCGCCCGGCTTGACCAGGGTGTAGCAGGCGCGGATCACCGAAGCCGGATCGGGCACGTGCTCGAGCATTTCCATGCAGGTGACCACGTCGAACTGACCGGGCATCTCGGCGGCCAGGCCCTCAGCCGTGATGCGGCGGTATTCCACCGGCACGCCGGACTCCAGTTGGTGCAGTTGGGCGACCGCCAGCGGGGCTTCGCCCATGTCGATGCCGGTAACGGTGGCGCCACGCTGCGCCATCGATTCGCTGAGGATGCCGCCGCCGCACCCGACATCCAGCACCTTCTTGCCGGCCAGCTTGACGCGCTCGTCAATCCAGTTGACCCGCAAGGGGTTGATGTCGTGCAGGGGTTTGAACTCGCTCTCGCGGTCCCACCAGCGGTGGGCGAGGGCCTCGAACTTGGCGATTTCGACGTGATCGACGTTGGTCATGGGATGTCCTCGAAACAGAATTCAGCGGCCGGCGATGCGATCGCCCCAGGCGCGGGCAGTGGCGCCCAGGTGCTCTTCGTCCAGGCGGGTCAGGCGGCCGTCGTCCAGCAGTTGCCTGCCGTCGACCCAGAGGTGCCGCACCGCGTCGCGCCCGGTGGCATAGATAAGTTGGGAAACCGGATCGTAGACCGGTTGCTGGGCGAGCCCGGAGAGGTCGAAGGCCACCACGTCGGCGGCTTTGCCTACTTCCAGGGAGCCAGTGTCCTGGTCGATTCCCAGGGCGCGTGCGCCATTGAGGGTGGCCATGCGCAAGGCGCGATGGGCATCCAGGGCGCTGGCCGAGCCGGACACGGCCTTGGCCAGGAGGGCAGCGGTGCGGGTTTCGCCTAGCAGGTCCAGGTCATTGTTGCTGGCTGCGCCATCAGTGCCAACGGCGACATTAACGCCGGCCTGCCAGAGGCGTTCCACTGGGCAGAATCCGCTGGCCAGCTTGAGATTGGATTCCGGGCAGTGGATCACGTTGCTGTTGCTTTCCACCAGAAGGGCAATGTCTGCGTCATCTACCTGGGTCATGTGCACGGCCTGGAAGCGCGGGCCGAGAAGGCCGAGGCGGGCAAGGCGTGCCATTGGACGCTCGCCCCGCAGGTCCAGGCTTTGCTGGACCTCGAAGGCGGTTTCCTGGACATGCATATGAATGCCGGCGTCCAGTTCCTCGGCGAGTACGCGGATATCCTCGAGCTTGTCGTCACTGACGCTATAAGGTGCATGGGGGCCGAAGGCGACCTTGATGCGCGGGTGGTGCTTGAGATCGCTGAACAGCTCGACGCCACGGCGGATTGCTTCGGCAGCGTCGACAGCGCCCGGGATGGGGAAGTCCAGCACCGGGATCGCCAGTTGGGCCTTGATTCCGGCGGTATGGATGGCAGAGCTGGCCTGGGCCGGGAAGAAGTACATGTCGGAGAAGCAACTGATGCCGCCCTTGATCTGCTCGGCCACGGCCAGTTCGGTACCGTCTCGGACAAATGTCTCATTGACCCACTTGGCCTCGGCGGGCCAGATGTGTTCCTGTAGCCAGGTCATCAGTGGCAGGTCGTCGGCCAGCCCGCGGAACAGGGTCATCGCGGCATGGCCGTGGGCGTTGATCAGGCCGGGAGCCAGCAGCATGCCCGGCAGTTCGCGGCGCTCGCGGGCGTCGGCGCGCAGTGCTACGTCCCGGGGTGCGAGCAGGGCGATACGACCGTCACGGATTCCCAGCGCATGATCCCGCAGGACCACGCCGGCAGGCTCTACCGGAACTATCCAGGACGGGAGCAGTAGCAGATCGAGCGGGGCGTTGGGGCTGGGCATGGAGGCGCATCCTGGGCGCAAAATGAAGTGGCGGCAGTATACCCGAGCCAGATAGGCTCCGGCTCGCTATAATCTGCGGTTTTTCCGCGAGTTACGGGTGGCGAGGTGGGCGATGCGTGAACAACTGTTGGCAGCCGAGAAGGTCAAGGCCATCGACTGGCGTGACGGCGTGCTCCACCTGCTCGATCAGCGTTTGCTGCCGGCTGAAGAGGTCTGGCTGGCCTACGAGTCCGCTGAAGGTGTGGCTCAGGCCATCCGCCAGATGGTGGTTCGCGGCGCGCCAGCCATTGGAATCAGTGCAGCATACGGTGTCGTACTTGGCGCGCAGGCGCGCATCGCCGCTGGTGGCGACTGGCGCGAGGCGCTGGAGGCCGACTTCAAGGTCCTGGCCGAGTCCCGGCCGACTGCGGTCAACCTCTTCTGGGCACTGAACCGCATGCGTGAACGCCTGGAGCGTGTGCGTGATGGCGAAACACCGCTGCAGGCGCTTGAGGCTGAGGCCATTTCCATCCATCTGAGCGATCGGGAAGCCAACCTGACCATGGCTCAGCTCGGCATGGAACTGATTCGCAAGCACCAGGGGAGTCCCCAGGCATTGCTGACTCATTGCAATACGGGGGCGCTGGCGACGGGCGGTTTCGGCACCGCCCTCGGGGTAATTCGTGCGGCGCACCTGGATGGCTTGGTGGAGCGGGTCTACGCCGATGAAACACGTCCCTGGCTGCAGGGCGCACGACTGACCGCCTGGGAACTGGCCAACGAAGGCGTGCCGGTGAGTCTCAATGCAGACGCTGCCGCTGCTCACCTGATGAAGACTGCCGGCATTACCTGGGTCATCGTCGGTGCCGACCGCATCACCGCCAATGGCGATGTGGCCAACAAGATCGGCACCTACCAGTTGGCAGTCAACGCTATGCACCATGGCGTGCGCTTCATGGTGGTGGCGCCCAGCTCCACCATTGATATGTCGCTGGAAAGCGGGGACGACATTCCGATCGAGGAGCGCGACGGTTCAGAGTTGCTGGATCTGGGCGGCCGCCGTATTGCTGCGGAAGTGCATGCCGTCAATCCGGTTTTCGATGTGACTCCTGCCGATCTGATCGATGCCATCGTGACCGAGAAGGGTGTGGTTGAGCGTCCCGACGCTGCAAAGATGGCTCAGCTGATGTGCCGCAAGCGCCTGCATTGAGCCATCGGTGCGACGTTTTCACCCTGCCGGCACGCCGCCCGGCGGGGTAGGTGCAAGACGGTGACTATGGTAAGCTCCGGCAGTTATTGCCGCCCCTCCATTGAGGCGGCCCAATTGCACAGATCCTTGGCTTAACTCGTTGATTTGTCGTGAGTCGCTGCAGCATCTGGCCGCAGTGGCGAGCTTCGCGCCGCTCAGGACGAGCGGGGCGGAGTTTCATCAGAAAAAGGAACCAGGCTTCTCATGGGCGAACTGGCCAAAGAAATCCTCCCGGTCAATATCGAAGACGAGCTGAAACAGTCCTACCTCGACTACGCGATGAGCGTGATCGTCGGGCGCGCCCTGCCGGATGCGCGCGACGGTCTCAAGCCGGTGCACCGTCGCGTCCTCTATGCGATGAGCGAGCTGGGCAACGACTGGAACAAACCCTACAAGAAGTCCGCCCGTGTGGTGGGTGACGTCATCGGTAAGTACCACCCGCACGGCGACACCGCGGTCTACGACACCATCGTTCGTATGGCCCAGCCGTTCTCGCTGCGCTACATGCTGGTGGATGGCCAGGGCAACTTCGGCTCGGTCGACGGCGACAACGCCGCGGCCATGCGATACACCGAAGTGCGCATGTCCAAACTGGCCCACGAACTCCTGGCCGACCTGGACAAGGAAACCGTGGACTGGGTGCCCAACTACGACGGCACCGAGCAAATCCCCGCGGTCATGCCGACCAAGGTCCCAAACCTGCTGGTCAACGGTTCCAGCGGTATCGCTGTGGGCATGGCGACCAACATCCCGCCGCACAACCTCAGCGAAGTCATCGACGGTTGCCTGGCGCTGATGGATAACTCCGAGCTCACGGTCGATGAGCTGATGCAGTACATCCCGGGCCCGGACTTCCCCACGGCAGGCATTATCAACGGCCGCGCCGGCATCATCGAGGCCTACCGCACCGGCCGTGGCCGCATCTATATACGTGCCCGCGCCGAAGTCGAGGACATGGAAAAGGGCGGCGGCCGCCAGCAGATCGTGGTCACCGAACTGCCCTACCAGCTGAACAAGGCGCGTCTGATCGAGAAGATCGCCGAGCTGGTCAAGGAGAAGAAACTCGAAGGCATCACCGAACTGCGCGACGAATCCGACAAGGATGGCATGCGCGTAGTGATCGAGCTGCGCCGTGGCGAAGTGGGCGAGGTGATCCTCAACAACCTCTACGCCCAGACCCAGATGCAGAGCGTCTTCGGTATCAACGTCGTGGCCCTGGTGGATGGCCAGCCGCGCACGATGAACCTGAAGGACATGCTCGAAGTGTTCATCCGTCACCGCCGTGAAGTGGTGACCCGTCGTACCGTTTACGAACTGCGCAAGGCGCGTGAACGCGGCCACATCCTCGAGGGCCAGGCAGTCGCCCTGTCCAACATCGACCCGGTGATCGAGCTGATCAAGAGCTCGCCGACTCCGGCCGAGGCCAAGGAACGCCTGATCGCTACCGCCTGGGAGTCCAGCGCGGTGGAAGCCATGGTCGAGCGCGCCGGTGCCGATTCCTGCCGTCCGGAAGACCTGGACCCGCAGTACGGCCTGCGCGAAGGCAAGTACTACCTATCCCCCGAACAGGCCCAGGCCATCCTGGAATTGCGCCTGCACCGCCTGACCGGCCTGGAGCATGAAAAGCTGCTGGCCGAGTACCAGGAAATCCTCACCCTGATCGGTGAGCTGATCCGCATCCTCACCAACCCTGAGCGCCTGATGGAAGTCATCCGCGAAGAGTTGGAGAAGGTGAAGGCCGAGTTCGGCGACGCCCGACGTACCGAGATCGTTGCGTCCCAGGTGGACCTGACCATCGCCGACCTGATTACCGAAGAAGAGCGTGTCGTCACCATCTCCCATGGCGGTTATGCCAAGTCCCAGCCGTTGGCTACCTACCAGGCCCAACGTCGTGGCGGCAAGGGCAAGTCGGCTACCGGCGTGAAGGACGAGGACTACATCGAACACCTGCTGGTCGCCAACAGCCACGCCACGCTCCTGCTGTTCTCCAGTAAGGGCAAGGTGTACTGGTTGCGCACCTTCGAAATTCCGGAAGCCTCCCGTACCGCGCGTGGCCGTCCGCTGGTCAACCTGCTGCCGCTGGATGAGGGCGAGCGCATCACCGCCATGCTGCAGATCGACCTGGAAGCCCTGCAGCAGAGTGCAGGTGCCGAGGAAGACCTGGAAGAGAACGAAGGCGTGGTGATCGAAGGCGAAATCGTCGAAGCCGAAGGTGGCGACGACGAAGGCGCCGACCTCGACGACGAGCAGGACGAGCCCACCGGTGCCTACATCTTCATGGCTACCGCCTTCGGTACCGTGAAGAAGACTCCGCTGGTGCAGTTCAGCAAACCGCGTACCAGTGGCCTGATCGCCCTGAAACTGGAAGAGGGAGACACCCTGATCGCCGCCGCTATCACCGACGGTGCGAAGGAAGTCATGCTCTTCTCCGACGGCGGCAAAGTCATTCGCTTCAAGGAAAAACACGTCCGCACCATGGGCCGTACTGCCCGTGGCGTGCGCGGCATGCGTCTGCCGGAAGGCCAGAGCCTGATTTCCATGCTGATCCCGGAGTCGGGCGCGCAGATCCTCTCTGCTTCCGAGCGTGGCTACGGCAAGCGTACGCCGCTGGAAGACTACCCGCGTCGCGGTCGTGGCGGCCAGGGCGTGATCGCCATGGTCACCAACGAGCGTAACGGCAAGCTGGTGGGCGCTGTACAGGTGCAGGATGGCGAAGAGATCATGCTGATTTCCGACCAGGGCACCCTGGTGCGCACCCGCGTGGACGAAGTCTCCAGCTCCAGCCGTAATACCCAGGGCGTTACCCTGATCAAGCTGGCCAAGGATGAGACCCTGGTCGGCCTGGAACGCGTCCAGGAGCCGTCTGGTGTCGACGAGGACGAAGAACTGGAGGAAGGCGAGGAGCAGGCCGTTGACGCCGTGGCCGATGCCCAGGCGGATGACGCTCAGCAGGATGACGTTCCGCCGGCTGGCGACGAGTAATAGTTGTAGAAACGGGCAGGCCGTCAGCCGGCCTGTCCATTCGGTAGGTAACAATTGGCGGGGGCACCGGTGCCCCCGCGCTACCCAGTGAGAATGGATGTGAGCAAGCGAGCCTTTAACTTCTGCGCCGGCCCGGCCGCGCTTCCGGAAGCTGTTCTGCAACGCGCCCAGGCGGAACTCCTTGACTGGCAGGGCAAAGGCCTTTCCGTCATGGAAATGAGCCACCGCAGCGACGAGTATGTTGCCATTGCTGAAAAGGCCGAGCAGGACCTGCGCGACCTCCTGTCCATTCCCTCCAATTACAAGGTGCTGTTCCTCCAGGGCGGTGCCAGCCAGCAGTTCGCCGAGATTCCGCTGAACCTGCTACCGGAAAACGGTGTCGCCGATTACGTCGAAACCGGCATCTGGTCGAAGAAAAGCATCGAAGAGGCCAGCCGCTTCGGCCGCGTCAACGTTGCTGCCAGTGCCAAGGGCTACGACTACTTCGCGATCCCCGGCCAGAACGAGTGGCAGCTGTCGAAAGACGCGGCCTACCTGCACTACGCCTCCAACGAAACCATTGGCGGCCTGCAGTTCGACTGGATTCCGGAAGTGGGCGACGTGCCCCTGGTCGTGGACATGTCCTCGGACATCCTTTCCCGCCCGCTGGACGTTTCCCGCTTCGGCCTGATCTACGCCGGTGCGCAGAAGAACATCGGCCCCAGCGGCCTGGTCGTGGTCATCGTCCGTGAGGACCTGCTCGGACGCGCCCGCGCCAGCTGCCCGACCATGCTCAACTACAAAGTCGCCGCCGATAACGGCTCCATGTACAACACCCCGGCCACCTTCTCCTGGTACCTCTCGGGCCTCGTCTTCGAGTGGCTGAAGGAGCAGGGCGGCGTCGAGGCCATGGAACAGCGCAACAAGGCGAAGAAGGAATTGCTCTACGGCTACATCGACAAGAGCGATTTCTACACCAACCCGATCGCCCACAATGCCCGCTCCTGGATGAACGTTCCGTTCCGCCTTGCAGACGAGCGCCTGGACAAGGACTTCCTCGTCGGCGCCGACGCCCGTGGCCTACTTAACCTCAAAGGTCACCGTTCGGTTGGCGGTATGCGCGCCTCCATCTACAACGCTGTCGGCCTTGATGCGGTCGAAGCCCTGGTGGCCTATATGGCGGAGTTCGAGAAGGAGCGCGGCTGATATGTCCGAGCAAGAACTCAAGGCACTGCGCCTGCGCATCGACAGTCTCGACGAGAAGATCCTCGACCTGATCAGCGAGCGCGCTCGCTGCGCCCAAGACGTGGCTCGCGTGAAGATGGCCTCCCTGCCGGAAGGCGAGAAACCGGTCTTCTACCGTCCGGAGCGCGAGGCGTGGGTCCTCAAGCACATTATGGATCGCAATCAGGGCCCGCTGGACAACGAAGAGATGGCGCGGCTGTTCCGCGAAATCATGTCTTCCTGCCTGGCCCTGGAGCAGCCACTCAAGGTCGCTTACCTCGGCCCGGAAGGCACTTTCACCCAGGCCGCAGCGCTCAAGCATTTCGGCCACGCGGTGATCAGCTCGCCGATGGCCGCCATCGACGAAGTGTTCCGCGAAGTGGCCGCCGGCGCGGTCAACTTCGGCGTGGTACCGGTAGAGAACTCCACCGAGGGCGCGGTGAACCACACCCTCGACAGCTTCCTCGAACACGACATGGTGATCTGTGGCGAGGTGGAGTTGCGTATCCACCACCACCTGCTGGTGGGCGAAAGCACCAAGACCGACAACATCACCCGCATCTACTCCCACGCCCAGTCCCTGGCGCAGTGCCGCAAGTGGCTGGACGCCCATTACCCGAATGTCGAGCGCGTGGCGGTTTCCAGCAACGCCGACGCTGCCAAGCGGGTGAAGAGCGAGTGGAACTCGGCCGCCATCGCCGGCGACATGGCAGCCAGCCTCTACGGCTTGACCAAACTCTGCGAAAAGATCGAGGACCGCCCGGACAACTCCACGCGCTTCCTCATCATCGGTAGTCAGGAAGTGCCGCCCACCGGCGACGACAAGACGTCGATCATCGTCTCCATGCGCAACAAGCCGGGCGCCCTGCACGAACTCCTGGTGCCGTTCCACAACAACGGCATTGACCTTACCCGCATCGAGACCCGCCCGTCCCGCAGTGGCAAGTGGACCTACGTGTTCTTCATCGACTTCGTAGGCCACCACCGTGATCCGCTGATCAAGGACGTGCTGGAGAAGATCAACCAGGAAGCCGTTGCCCTGAAGGTGCTGGGTTCCTACCCCAAAGCGGTGCTTTGAATTAGCGACGGGCCGTCGCGCTCCAGCCAGGGTTGGGGCGCGCTACGGCGGCCCCTAGCCCGTAGTTGAGGCTGAATCCATGAGCTGTGACTTCCTCGCCCTTGCCCAACCGGGCGTGCAGAAACTTTCGCCCTACGTACCCGGCAAGCCGGTGGATGAACTGGCCCGCGAGCTGGACCTCGACCCGGCCGGCATCGTCAAGCTGGCCAGCAACGAGAACCCCCTCGGCCCGAGCCCCAAGGCCCTGGAAGCCATTCGCGCCGAGCTGGCCGAGCTTACCCGCTACCCGGACGGCAATGGTTTCGAGCTCAAGCGTCGTCTGGCCGAGCGCTGTGGCGTTTCCCCGGCCCAGGTCACCCTGGGCAACGGCTCCAATGACATCCTCGACCTCGTCGCCCGTGCCTATCTGGCTCCCGGCCTGAACGCCGTGTTCAGCGAGCACGCCTTCGCCGTCTACCCCATCGCCACCCAGGCCGTGGGCGCTACCGGCAAAGTGATCCCAGCGGTGAACTACGGCCACGACCTGCCGGCCATGCTGGCGGCCATCGATGCCAACACTCGCGTCGTGTTCATCGCCAACCCGAACAACCCCACCGGGACCTGGTTCGGTCCCCAGGCCCTGGAAGACTTCCTCGCCAAGGTCCCGGAGAGCGTGCTGGTCGTACTGGACGAGGCTTATATCGAGTACGCCGAAGGCGAAGAACTGCCTGATGGCCTGAACTACCTGGCCCGTTATCCGAACCTGCTGGTCTCCCGCACCTTTTCCAAGGCCTATGGCCTCGCCTCGTTGCGTGTGGGCTACGGCCTGTCCAGTGCCCAGGTGGCCGACGTGCTGAACCGCGTGCGCCAGCCATTCAACGTCAATAGCCTGGCCCTGGCTGCCGCTTGCGCAGCGCTGGACGATGCCGACTACCTGGCCGAGAGCCGCCGCGTCAACGATGCTGGCATGGCCCAGCTGGAGGAAGGCTTCCGCGCTCTGGGGCTGTCGTGGATTCCCTCCAAGGGCAACTTCATCGCCGTCGACTTCGGCTGCGACGCCGCCCCGATCAACCAGGCCATGCTGCGTGAAGGCGTGATCCTGCGTCCGGTGGGCGGCTATGGCATGCCGACCTTCCTGCGCGTCTCCATCGGCCTGCCGACAGAGAACGCCCGTTGCCTGGAGGCACTGGCCAAGGTGCTCGGCCGTGGCTGATGTCATGACCCTGAAACAGGGCGCCCCTATCTTCGGGCGCCTGGTGGTGATCGGCCTGGGCCTGATCGGCGGTTCCTTCTCCAAGGGGTTGCGCGAGAAGGGCCTGTTCGCCGAAGTGGTGGGCGTGGACAAGGACCAGGAGTCCTGCCGCATTGCCGTCGAAACCGGCGTGGTCGACCGTTGCGAAAGTGACCTCGCTGCGGCCTGCCGCGGTGCCGACGTTATCCAGCTCGCGGTTCCTATCCTCGCCATGGAAAAGCTCCTCGCTGAACTGGCTTCCCTCGATCTGGGCGACGCCGTGCTGACGGATGTCGGCAGCGCCAAGGGCAACGTGGTGCGTGCGGTGTGTCGGGTTTTCGACGGCATGCCGGCGCGCTTCGTGCCCGGCCACCCGATCGCCGGTTCCGAGAAGAGTGGGGTAGAGGCGGCCAACGCCGGCCTGTTCCGCCGTCATAAGGTGATCCTTACGCCGGTGGAGAACACCGATCCATCCGCCCTGCAGTGCGTCGACCAGCTCTGGCGCGCTCTCGGCGCTGACGTTGAACACATGGAGGTCGAGCACCATGACGAGGTGCTCGCCGCGACCAGCCACCTGCCGCACCTGCTGGCATTCGGCCTGGTCGACTCGCTGGCCAAGCGCAGCGAGAATCTGGAAATCTTCCGTTATGCCGCCGGCGGCTTCCGCGACTTCACGCGGATCGCCGGCAGCGACCCGGTGATGTGGCACGACATCTTCCTCGCCAACCGCGACGCCGTGCTACGCATCCTGGACGCATTTCGCGCCGACCTCGACGCCCTGCGCGGCGCGGTCGACGCAGGGGATGGGCATGAACTGCTGGGCGTGTTCACTCGCGCCCGCTTCGCCCGCGAGCATTTCAGCAAAATCCTGGCCCGCAGGGCCTATGTGGACGCCATGCACAACAACGATCTGATTTACCTGGCGCAGCCGGGTGGCAAACTCGCCGGCCGTATCCGCGTACCGGGCGACAAATCCATTTCCCACCGTTCCATCATGCTCGGCTCCCTGGCCGAAGGCACCACAGAAGTCGAGGGCTTCCTCGAGGGCGAAGACGCCCTGGCAACCCTGCAAGCCTTCCGCGACATGGGCGTGGTCATCGAAGGGCCGCACCACGGCCGTGTGACCATCCACGGTGTCGGCCTGCACGGCCTGAAGCCGCCGCCCGGCCCGCTCTATCTGGGTAACTCGGGTACCTCCATGCGGCTGCTCAGCGGTCTGCTGGCAGCGCAGCCGTTCGACACCACCCTGACCGGCGACGCCTCGCTGTCCAAGCGGCCGATGAATCGCGTGGCCAAGCCGCTGCGCGAAATGGGCGCTGTGATCGAGACTGGCGCCGAAGGCCGCCCGCCGCTGACCATCCGTGGCGGCCAGCGCCTCACTGGCATGAACTACGAAATGCCCATGGCCAGCGCCCAGGTGAAATCCTGCCTGCTGCTCGCCGGTCTCTACGCCGCCGGTGAAACCGCAGTCACCGAACCGGCACCGACCCGCGACCACACCGAGCGCATGCTCCAAGGCTTCGGCTACCCGGTGAAGGTGGACGGCAACACCGCCACCGTCGAGAGCGGCCACAAGCTTTCCGCTTCACGCATCGAAGTACCCGCCGACATCTCCTCGGCAGCCTTCTTCCTGGTCGCTGCCAGCATTGCCGAAGGCTCCGAACTGGTACTGGAACACGTTGGTATCAACCCGACCCGTACCGGCGTGATCGACATCCTCAAGCTCATGGGCGGCGACATCACCCTGGAAAACCAGCGTGAAGTGGGCGGAGAGCCTGTAGCCGATATCCGCGTGCGCGCAGCCAAGCTGAAGGGCATCGACATCCCTGAAGACCTGGTGCCGTTGGCCATCGACGAGTTCCCCGTGCTCTTCGTCGCGGCTGCCTGTGCCGAAGGCCGCACCGTGCTGCGTGGCGCGGAAGAACTGCGGGTGAAGGAATCCGATCGCATCCAGGTCATGGCCGACGGCCTGCAGGCCCTGGGTGTGAAGGCCGAGCCGACCCCGGACGGCATCGTCATCGAAGGCGGCGCCATGGGCGGCGGCGAAGTCTGGAGCCACGGCGATCACCGTATTGCCATGTCCTTCAGCGTGGCGTCGCTGCGTGCCAGCGCGCCGATCCGCATCCATGACTGCGCCAACGTCGCCACCTCCTTCCCCAATTTCCTCGGTCTCGCGACCCAGTCCGGCATCCGTGTAGCGGAAGAGGGCAAGGCATGAACGCCAATGTGCCCGTAATCGCCATCGACGGGCCCAGCGGTTCCGGCAAGGGCACCGTAGCTGGCCTACTGGCCAAGCGCCTGGGCTGGCGCCTGCTGGATTCCGGTGCGCTGTATCGCCTGCTGGCATTCGCCGCGCGCAATCACGGGGTCGACCTGACCAACGAGGAATCCCTCAAGGTCCTGGCCGCTCACCTGGACGTGCAGTTCAACGCCAAGACCGGTGGTGGCCAGAGCATCGTGCTGGAAGGCGAGGACGTCACCGACATCATCCGCTCCGAGCAGGTGGGCGCCGGTGCCTCCCAGGTCGCTGCACTGCCCGCCGTGCGCGAAGCGTTGCTGCAGCGCCAGCGTGCCTTCCTCGAGACCCCTGGCCTGGTGGCCGATGGTCGCGACATGGGCACCGTGGTCTTCCCCGAGGCGCAGCTGAAGATCTTCCTTACCGCCAGCGCTGAAGAGCGTGCCCGTCGCCGCTACCTGCAGCTCAAGGGCAAGGGCATGGAGGCCGACCTGAGCTCCCTGCTGAAGGAAATCCAGGACCGCGACGAACGCGACAGCCAGCGCTCCGTCGCCCCGCTGAAGCCGGCGCCGGATGCGATCATCCTCGACTCCACCAGCCTCAGCATCGAGGAGGTGCAAGGCAAGATCCTCGAAGCCTTCGCTGCCCTCGGCCTGGACGACTGAGCTCAAGCTGATACAAGAAACGCCGCAGTCATCGACTGCGGCGTTTTTGTTTATGGGGCGGGGTCGTGGAGACGAGTTCCTCGGCGATGCTTTACGGCCTGGCTGAAGCGTCAGCCGGGGAACTGAGCGGGGGCAGTTCCGGTCGCTGTGCATAGCGCTGCGCCACTACGGCACAGACCATCAGTTGGATCTGATGAAACAGCATCAGCGGAAGAATGAGTACGCCGATGCTGCTCCCAGCGAACAGCACCTGCGCCATGGGAACGCCAGTGGCGAGGCTTTTCTTCGAACCGGCGAAGAGAATGGTGATGCGGTCTTCGAGGCCAAATCCCAGCCATTTGCCCAGTTGATGGACGACCAGCAAAATCAGCGCCAACAGCAAGCAGCACCCGGCTACAACGCCCAGCAGTTTCAGGACTGGAACCTGCTGCCAGAGACCGCCGATCACCGCTGCACTGAATGCGGTGTAGACCACCAGCAGGATGCTCCCCTGGTCGACGTTCTTCAGCCACCCCTTGTTGCGGGTCACCCAGTTGCCGATCCAGCGGCGGGCGATTTGGCCAGCGATGAAGGGCAACAACAGTTGGATGCTGATCTTGCGGATAGCCTCGACAGTCGAACCCCCATCCCCGTGAACACCCATCAGCAAGGCGACCAGCACGGGCGTGATGAAAATGCCAATCAGACTGGAGGCGGCGGCACTGCAGACTGCCGCCGGGAGGTTGCCGCGCGCCAGTGAAGTGAAGGCAATGGCCGATTGCACGGTGGCGGGCAGGGCGCAGAGATAGAGGAAACCCGCGTAGAGCTCGGTTCCCACCAAGGGCAGAAGCACGGGTTTCAGGGCCAGGCCGAGCAACGGGAAGAGGCCGAAGGTGCAAGTGAATACCAGGAGGTGCAGGCGCCAGTGGCTGGCACCGGCGATCACGGCCTCGCGGGACAGCTTGGCGCCGTGCAGGAAAAAGAGCAGGCCGATGGCGATATTGGTGATCCAGTTGAAGGCCACTGCCAGTTGGCCTTGAGCGGGTAGAAGGGTGGCAGTGGCGACGACGGCAATCAGCGTCAGGGTGAAGTTGTCCGGCAGGAAACGCGAACGGGCCATGGTGTGAGTCCGGTTATTGTCATTGAGGCTCGGGATACTCTAGCCTTGGTCAGGTATGCCGACTAACGCGATAGGGGCAAGAAATGCCTGTAAACGGACAGGGCGTGTGGCCCGAGCGGCAGGTCCCACGACTGGAAAAGCTGCCTCGCCCGCTGTTCGCCCGCAATGAGTCGCTGGAGAACGCGGTGGGGACACCGCGCCATACCCATGCCTGGGTGCAACTGTCCTATGCCATTCGCGGGGTGCTGCATGTGCACACCGCAGAAGGGAGCTTCGTCGCGCCGCCGCAGCGTGCAGTGTGGATACCGGCGGGCGCGGAACACGAAGTGTTCAGCTCCCCCCATACGGAGATGCGCAGCCTGTACCTGGACGCTGCAGCCACTGGCAGCGGGCTCGACAGCTGCCGGGTGATTGAGATCAACGCCCTTACGCGAGAGCTGATCCGGCGCTTCTGCGAACTGCCGGTGGAGTATGACGAGGACGGCCCCGACGGTCGGTTGGCGCAGGTCCTGCTGGACCAACTGCTGGTGGCCCGCGAGGTCAGCTTGTCCTTGCCGTTACCCAGTGACCCTCGGTTGCTGCGGCTGTGCCGGGCGCTGCAGGAAGCCCCTGACAACGCCCGGACGCTATTGCAATGGAGCGAGGATATCGGCGCCTCGGAAAAGACCCTGCGGCGGTTGTTCCTGCGTGAAACCGGCCTGACTTTCCGCGTCTGGCGCCAGCGACTGCGGCTGCATGGCTCGCTGGAAGCGCTGGAGCAGGGGCAGCGAGTCACTGAAGTCGCGCTGGCCTGTGGTTACGATTCCACCTCTGCCTTCATCGCCGCATTTCGACAGCACTTCGGCGTGACGCCGGGGGACTTCTTCCAGTCCTGAACCGGGCATCGATTGTGTGTGGTCCCGGCCGCATTCCTTTTCTCTCCTGCCGACCCCCATTCCACTTCGCCAAGGGCCGACCAGCACAACGCCCGGCAGGGCAATTCGGTGTGCGTCACTGTGAGTCCCCGGCATTCTTTCAATCAATGATGCTTGAGCGCACTGAGTGCCCTTCACATAGTGGGGGCGACCACAATCGGGAGAAAGGCGTTGAGCGATTACCAGAGCTTCACCCGCGAAGATCACGATGGCGTTGCCGTGGTGCGTTTCGATCATCCACCGATCAATCTGGTCGATCGCACCATGGTGATCGACCTGCTGCATCTGGCGAAGAGCCTCGAGGGTGACGCTCAGACCAAAGTGGTGGTCTTTCGCAGCGATAATCCCGAGTTCTTCCTGGCTCACTATGACCTGGGCAGCCAACTGGATGCCTCGCCGATGGCCTTGCCACCCGGCGTGGCCAGCCCCCTGAGTGGGCTCTTCAGCCGTTTCAGTCGCCTTCCGCAGGTCACCATCGGCGAGCTGCGCGGGCGCGCCCGTGGGGCGGGAAGCGAATTCCTCCTGGCACTGGATATGCGGTTTGCAGTTGAAGAAACCGCCGTACTGGGGCAGCCGGAAATCGGCGTGGGGCTATTGCCTGGCGCCGGTGGCACGGTGCGATTGACTCAGATGCTGGGTAGGGCTCGCGCGCTGGAAGTCTGTCTGGGCGGTGAGGACTTCGATGCCAGGTTGGCGGAGCGTTATGGCTGGATCAACCGTGCCTTGCCAGGCGAACAGCTCGGTCCATTCTGCGATGCGCTGGCTCGCCGCATCGCGGGCTTCCCGGCCGGCGGAATCGCCAACGTCAAAGCAGTCGTGGAGCGTGTCAGCAGCGCCGACGACGATGCGCTGGTAGACGAGTCGCAGCGCTTCGTGGCTGACATGCATACCCCGGAAACCGTTGAACGGGTCCGGTGGATGCTGGCGCAGGGCGGCCAGACCCAGGGCGTGATGGAGCGTGAACTGGGCACCCTTCTAGGGCGTTACCCGCACCCCTTGAACGAATGACCGGGTCCGTGATACCGGAATGGCCATGGCGCGATTACGGCATGCCATGCTCCAGACCGCCGCAGGATGGCCTGAGCCTGTGATTCCCATCAATCGGCGGCAGGGGTGTCAAACCTACGAACTAGAATTTCAGTAAGGCTCCGCAGAGAAGAGCCGCTGGCCGTCGTAGCGGTTTCCCCATCCGCGATTATTCGCGAAGCTTCGGCGGCCCCTTTTAGGGGCGAGAGAGCTGTTCGCTTGCTGATCACGCGGGGGTCATGCCAGCCGCTTTTTCAGTCCGACGAGGGCGGTATTCCTCGCCGAACAACCGGGTGTGATCACCAGGATGGATTGCTCATTTTCACTCTGAGCCCGCTCCAACCGCTCAATAGTCGCGCCGTGCGCGTCCTGTCATCGCGCCAGCTATCAGTGGGGCTCGAACGACCCGAAGGACGCGCAAGGCGTATCCGTACCCGTGTTGATTGGCGTGGGTTGTCTCACGGCCACGGTTCGCGCAGCGCGCACTTTCGCGTAGCGCGCGAGCCCGGCCTTGATGCCGATCAGCAGCGGGGCGGCGATGACAAACAGCAAGGCAACTGCGTTGAACGCCGTGTCGAAGGCAATCACAGTGGATTGGCTCGACACGGCCCGACCGAGAAGGCTCATCGCCGCCTGGCTTGCGGCAGCTGCATCCATCCCTCTCTCCGTCAGCATGGCGGTCGTGCTCGTCAGGCGTTCGATGACAGCGCTCCCTCCTGCGGTGACGTTCGCGCCGAGGATCACGCCATTGGCGATGACGTTGTGGTCGATCAGTGTCTGGAGTGCGGCCACCCCCATAAGGCCTCCAAGCTGGCGCCCCGTATTGAACAGGCCGATTCCGCAGGCGAGGTTTCGACTGTTGAGGTTGCTGAAAGCGATCAAGGTGATCGAAAGAAACAGGAAGCCAAGGCCCAGGCCGCGCAAGAGGATGGCGGCCATCATGTCGTCCGTTCCGCTTTCGCTGGTCGAACCGGACAACATCCCCATCGCAACCATGATCATCAGGATTCCAAAGGGCACCGTGGCGAACGGCGGAACCCGGCGCACCTGCATGAGAAAGGCAGAAATGAGGAGCGCGCCGATGAAAAACGCGCCACTCGGCAACAAGAGCTGGCCAGCATCAGTAGGCGTGAACGCGAGGACTGACAGGGCGAACGTCGGAATCAGGAACGCACTCCCGAACAAGGCGGCGCCAGCGACGAAACTGACGATGAAGGCGAAGGAAAAGTCGTCCGATCTGAACAGGGTGAAGTCGAGCAGACCCTGGCCACTGGCCAACAGTTGCTGGCCGAGAAATGCCAGCAGCGCCGCTGCGCCGATCACCGTCAGCCACAGGATGTGAGGTTCCTCGAACCAGTCCCATCGACTGCCCTGGCTGAAGACGTAGGTGAAACAGAACAGGGTGGCTACGATCAGTGAGAAACCGATCCCGTCGAATGGACGGCGCCGGATACTGGGGGGTATCGGGCAGTCGGCGATCAGCAAAAGTCCGGCGGCCGCCAGGGCAACCGGCACAATGCTGAAGAAGATCCACGTCCAGGATTGGCTATCGATCAACCACCCTTGAAGCTCCGGTGCGATAGTCGCCGGGGCGACAACGGCGCCCATGGCAAACAGGGCCTGCAGGATTGGCTGATGGGCACGCGGGTAGGCGAGGAAAAGGATCGTCTGGCCGGCGACCAGCAGGGTGCCGCCGCTGAAGCCCTGAATGCTGCGAAGCGCGACCAGCAGGTCCAACCGAGCGGTGATGGCGGCCATGCCGCACGCCAGGCCCATGAGGAGGGTGGAGGCGATCATCACATTGCGCGGAGTGAACCGGTTCAACAGCCAGGGAGCGGTCATGAACCCGACAAGTTTGAGCGCGGTGTAGCCTACATCCAGCCACGCGAACTCATCAGGCGTTGCATAGGTGTCGCCGATGATGTCGCTTCGTCCGAGCGACAGAACGGTGCTGGCGATCGCTTCCGTCAGCGTGGCAATCAGAATGCCCGCAATGAGCAGGACTCCGGTCGTCGACCGGCTGTCGTTCGGTGCGGTGAACGCAACGCTGGTCATGAGCCGCTCCCGCCCGCTACTTCGACGCGTGCGGACAAGCCAGGCACGATGCGCCCCGGCAATGGATTGTCGGCAAAGCGGATCTTTACCGGAACACGCTGCACGACACGCACGAAGTTACCTGTTGCGTTGTCTGCGGGAAGCAAGCTGAACGCCGACCCACTCCCAGGCGCAAAACTGTCGACCACGCCTTCGAGTACCCCGCTCGGGTATCCGTCGATGGTGATGCGCACACTCTGGCCGGGCCGGATATGTTCGAGTTGCGTTTCCTTGAAGTTCGCCACGACCCACACATCATTGACCGGAACGATATCCAGCAAGGCAACGCCCGGCGTAACAAAGCGGCCGATGCGGACCTGGCGGTTGCCGATAACCCCGCCCACTGGCGCCCGTACCACGGTGCTCTCGAGATCGATCCGGGCGAGATCGCGCGCGGCCTGCGCCTGTGTCACGGCAGCAACGGCAGCCTCCCGCTGGGCTACCAGGACGACGATGCGTTGCTGCTCCGCCTCTACCGTTGCGGAAGCGGCCGATACGGTGGCCTCGGCGCGTGATCGTGCCGCGTCGCTTTCATCGACGAGCGCTTGGCTGACCGCATTGCTGCGGATGAGTTTGCGGCTGCGATCATGGGTCTTGATCGCCAGATTCATCTCGGCCACGGCCGATCGTTTCTGCGCCTCGACTTGTCGAATCAGGGCACGTTGGAGCTGGGCCTCCGCATCGACATTGGTCAGGCGAGCCTGGGCAGCTATGACATTCGCCGTTGCTTGCGCAAGCCGTGCGCGGTAGTCCCGATCGTCGATCCGGAACAGGATGTCACCCGCCTGGACGGTCTGGTTGTCCTCGACCTCTACCGCGGTGACATAGCCGGCCACCTTGGCGGCGAGCGAGGTGACGTCGCCGCGGACATACGCGTTGTCGGTCGAGGTCGCGCCGCTCGAACGGGCCATGGCCCATCCGGCCGCCACGACCACCACGGCGCCGACGCACAGCAGCACGCCGATTGTCTTTCTTTTGTTTTTCCGCGCCGCTGCGACACCGATCTCGGAGTTTTTGCCGGTGGCAATGGCGACGTTGTCCTCGAGCGATTTCATTCTCTTGTTTCCTGTTAATGACCAATGACCAATGACCAATGACCAATGACCAATGGCCTGCAGCAGAGCAGCAGTAACCTGCCGCCGGGCTGTCGAACGTCGATCAGGGCGTTGATCGGATCACTTCGTCGGGTTGATTCGTACACGGGAGACTCAGCGCCCCGCTTGGGCTGTTTGCCGGCCGAGCCAGTCCTCGAAGCGAATCGCGCCGAGGCGCGGGTTCTTGCCAGGGGTGAGCGATTGATCGTCGAGAATGGAGCCGAAGTAACGGGCGCGCACGTCTGGCACGACCTTGCGCGTGTCCTGCGATGCCCGCAGGAAGCGCCGGATCAGTTCGTCGAGCGGCATGGCCTCGGGCCCGGCGACTTCGACCGAGCCATTGACTGGCGTTTCGAGCGCGACATCGGCGAGCGTTGTCGCCACGTCGTCCGACGCCATCGGCTGGATCAGCGCCGGCGACAGGTGAAGCTCTTCGCCGACGATGGCCGACTGCGCAATACCGCCGACAAACTCGAAGAATTGCGTGGCATGCAGGATGGTGTAAGGAATGCCGGACGCCTTGATCAGGTTCTCCTGCGCGACCTTCGCCCGGAAATAGCCGCTTTCAGGAAGCCGGTCGCTCCCTACGATCGAGAGCGCAACATGGTGGCGAACACCCGCGGCCGCTTCGGCAGCCAGCAGGTTACGACTCGACGTTTCGAAGAAATCGAGGACGGCCTGGTCCTCCCACGACGGCGCGTTTGCCACGTCGACGACGACCTCGGCTCCCTCCATCGCTTGGGTCAGGCCCACGCCGGTGAAACTGTTAACGCCCGTGCTGGGGGCGGCTGCGAGTACGTCATGGCCGCGCTCGCGAAGGATCTTCACAAGTTTCGATCCGATGAGGCCGGTGCCTCCGATGACGACAATCTTCATGGGGTCTCTCCGCTTCTCGACGGCAACCATTGCTGTCGGTTTAGAGAGAGGGTGCCTGCTCCCCCCTGGGAAGTCCTTGTGCCGGCCTTGAGTTTTTCGTTGGAGAAGCTTGGTTTTTTGTCCAGAACCCACTGCTGGAGCGGCATACGTCCTGGACGGTGCAGCTCGCCAATCCCTGCCGTATCATCCATTGCAGAGACCAACCAGCAGTCGCCTCGGACAGGAAAGCCAGGGCACGCGTCCAGGGGATACTGACGTTGCAATTCGCGTTTGGAGACTACGTGCTTGATCAGGAGCGCCGGGAATTGACCCGGCGCGGGCAAGTCGTGGCAGTCGGGCCACAGGTCTTCGATCTGTTGCTGCAACTGGTCAGAAACCGCGATCGCGTGGTCAGCAAGGATGACCTGCTGCAGGCCGTGTGGGGCGGCCGGATCGTCTCGGAATCGACGATCACCAGCCACATCAATGCGGTTCGCAAGGCCATCGGCGATACCGGCGAGGAACAGCGCCTCGTTCGGACGGTCGCCCGCAAGGGCTACCGCTTCGTCGGTGAGATCAGGGCCAGCGAGATCGGGGAAGCGCGACAGCCTGACCGGCCAGGCAGCGGCGAATTCGCGCCCGTCGACCCGCAGGAAGCGCCTCCATCCGCGCTCGTCCTCCCGGACAAACCCTCCATTACCGTCTTGCCCTTCCAGAACCTGAGTGGCGATCCGGAGCAGGATTACTTCGCCGACGGCGTGGTGGAGGACATCATCGGCGCCCTGTCGCGTATCCGCTGGTTGTTCGTCATCGCGCGCAATTCGAGCTTCACCTACAAGGGCCGGGCAGTGGACGTTATGGACGTCGGCCAGGAACTCGGTGTGCGCTACGTGCTGGAAGGTAGCGTGCGCAAGTCCGGGAACAAGGTGCGCATCACCGGACAGTTGATTGATGCGACGACCGGGACACATCTCTGGGCGGAGCGCTTCGAGGGTACGCTCCACGACATCTTCGAACTGCAGGATCAAATAGCCGAAAGCGTCGTTGGCGCAATCTCGCCGCAACTCGAGCGGGCGGAAATCGAGCGTGCCAAGCAGAAACCAACGGAAAGCCTGGACGCCTACGACTATTACCTGCGCGGCACCGCGAAGTTGCACAACGGCACCCGGGACGCCATCGAGGAGGCGCTGCGGCTGTTCTACAAGGCCATCGAACTCGATCCGGAATTTGCCTCGGCCTATGGCATGGCGGCCTGGTGCCATTTCTGGCGCAAGTTGAATGGCTGGATGAGTGACCGAACGCTAGAGATCGCCGAAGGCGCTCGGCTTGCACGTCTGGCGGTGGAACTGGGCCGCAATGATGCGGTAGCACTGACCCGCGGCGGGCATGCGCTGGGCCATCTCGCTGGCGATATCGATAGCGGCATAGCGTTGCTCGACAGGGCCCGCCTGCTTAACCCCAACCTCGCCCCAGCCTGGTACCTGGGCGGCATCCTGCGCGCGCTGCGCGGTGAAACAGACACTGCGATCGAGAACCTGACGCACGCCGTTCGGTTGAGCCCGCTGGATCCGGAAATGTTCAGGATGCAGGTAGGGATGGCGCTCGCGCACTTCTTCGCCGGGCGCTTCGATACCGCTGCAGACTGGGCGGAAAAGGCGTTGGGAAATTTGCCCAGCTTTCTGGCCCCCGTGGCCCTGGTGGCGGCCAGTCATGCGCTCGCCGGACGAATGGACAAAGCGCAGCAGGCAATGCAGCGCCTACGCCAGCTGGACCCCTCGTTACGCCTCTCCAACCTGACGGACTGGCTGCCGATCAAGCGGTCTGAGGACCTCGCACTGTTCGCCAACGGACTGCGCCTGGCGGGGTTGCCCGAATGACACTGCACCGATTCGCCCGCTCCGATTTCTCACAGTAGGTCAGTGTCGCAGCGATTCGTTCGTGTCCGGGGGGAGGGGCGATGTGCTGTTCATTGGGATGACGGCTGGCGGAAGCGCCACCCTGTACGCGATTCCAACCCCTCTCGCCCACAAGTAGCGCAGCGCATAGAACAACCAGACAAGCACGGACACGTAGGGTGGGTTGAGGCACGAAACCCATCGGTGTAAAGGATCAGTTTCGCCTTCACGATCAAGCCTCAGGTCCGGCCGCCAGCGAAGCTCGTTCGCCGATGAAGTTCCGGCGGCCTTTTACATGCTGCGTGAACTGCAGCAGCTCAGTTCGCTCTGACTCAGCAAGCGCTATCGGTATGGCGGGGTGGCCTGTCTTCATTACCTGCTCCTTCAATGGCGATTTAGATTGCCTGTAAGTGAGCACAGTATGAATGGACGTTTTGACCCACTACACCAGGGCAAAAAGATCCCTGGCCTCATCTATAAGAAAGTCGAGCCTCCAACTGATTGGAGTGATTTCTCTTGGTTGTTTTTCTCGAGTGACTCGAGTTCTCTGCGTTAAGGGAAGTCTTGTGTGGTAAAAATGATTGTTGGTTGTTTGTTTTTTGTGGTTTTCCTACGTATCTTGGCTATGCCTTTGTCGTTATTTTACCGGCGGCTGTAGGAATTTTCCTTAATTTTGCTAAAGGCTCGAAAATCATCTGAGTTGGGTTGTTTGGTTGGTTTGTCGAGTATATAAAACCGCTCGTTGGTGTCAGGTCGTAATGAAAGGCTTGGTACTGATTCGATTGGTGAGTCGCTTGAAGTCGCTTTTTAGCTCTAGGGCGGTTATGTCTTTCGAATAAAAGTTATGTGTCGTGCATGGCTTTTCGATTTGTTCAGTGGGGTCGTGATTGATGTCGGCTTCGTGGACATTCGATTGATTTGCTCAACTCTACGCCTCAAGGAGTCATTTCCCTATGTTGAAAAGAACGCTACTCGGCGCTGCTGTTGCTTCGGCCCTCTTTGCTGGAGCTGCTACTGCGGGTGTCGTCGCAATTACTTCGAGCCCCTCTCTGGAAGCCAACTCGCCGGGTGCGCTCGAGCAGTATGCGTCGCCGCAAGCCAACTACAAGGCGGGTTTGAGCGTTGAAAGTGGTGCCGGTCTTGAGAGCGCTGCTGCGAACATTACCTTGGCTCAGGAGATCTTCGGTAACAAGTCAGAAGAGTCCACCTTTGAGCTTCCTAGTGTCACGTATGTTATCGATCCGACCAAAGCCGCAATGGCTGAAGAAGGTCACACAGTCAAGCTGACCCTGGGTCGAACTGCCGTGCGGTTCGCCAAGGCTGTTACGCCAAACCAGATCCAGATTGCAGGTTTAGCTGAGGGTACAGGCTTCACTATCGCTACCGGTAGTGGTTCCTCGGATAACGTACTTGAACTGCGTTTGAATCGGGAGGGTGCGGATCAAGTCAAGCGATCCCATACTATCCATTTTAACTTCCGTACGCCTAGCAGTCTGGATAGCACGCCGGCTAAGGTCACCAATATGCGTGCCCCACTCCAAGGTGACGCAACCTTTGTATCGGGCTCTTGGAACCCGAAGGTCAGCTTGCTTGAAGATCCGCTGAACGAGTTGCGATTCGAGGTAACGGTCTCTGCGCAGTTCGACACCACTACCGGCACAGTGGGGGGTGATCCGGCAAATAATGACTCTGCCGAGCCCCTGAAGATCTTCACGTCTCTTCCGGCCGTTTACTGGGATGTGCTGAGCACAAATCAGTACGGGCAACACCGTGTTCTGCATCCGCTGGATCTGAACAACCAGGATCGGTCTTTCGATGCCAGCGTCTCGGTCGGTAGTGCCAACAGCGCGTCTTATGGCAGTAACTATGCTCGCCTTGGTGCAGTAAGGCTCGGTATCAACAAGGATGTATTGAACGAGGCTGGTCGTACCGTCTTTGGTTTTGCAGGCGGTGACAAGGTTACTAGTACTTTGACTGGTAACTTCAGTGGCATCAGTGACGTTGGTATTACTTCCCAGACCTGCGAAGAGTTTGCTGCGGCCCCGAGCGCTGCCGTCAAGTACTGGAACGCTGCTGCCATTAAGGCAGCCTTAGATGGACAGGGAAATGCAACACTGCCGGTCAGCTTCGATAATGCCAATATCAACCAGGTCTACAACGTCTGTGTGAAAGCCTCCGGGTCTGTGCCCATGCAGGCATTGCAGCGGTTCGATGTGGGTGACCTAAAGGTCGATTTCGAGAACGTTCGATATGTGGATCGAACCATTCCAGGCAACCGACTCGATGAGTTCTGGAAGAACAGCTGCGTAGCCAGCCTGTTCAACCTGCCGAGTTCCAGCGTGTCTGACCAGTTTTTCATTCGTCTGACCAACACTAGTGATGATGGTCGCAATGGCAAAGTACGCGGCATTCTGTTCGACCAGAACGGCAAACGCTATCCGGCTACCGGTAGCAGTTATCTGGTTGATAGCACCGGCAAGACTGAGCTCAAGGCGCATGAAACGGGCGTCTATACCGTGGCCGAAGTCGCCAAGGCATTTGGTGTCGATGGTTCCAGTTGGAATGGCGCTAACGGCAGGGCGCGTCTCGTGCTCGAGGGTGAGTTTCCAACTTGTGAAGCGCTGGGTCTGATCCGCTCCGCCAACGGCACGATCACCAATATGACGTCCACCACTCAAGGAAACTTCAACGAAGACGGCTCCTCTACCTCTGAGAACCACAAGGCAGGTAACAATCGCAACTAATTTGCTAAAAGGGAGGCGATCTTAGATCGCCTCCATCTATTTTTTTGGATATGGAAGTAGGTCGTTAAAATGTGCTTGCTCTGGGTTTTTGTTTGAAGGTTTTTTCTAGGGTGAATTTTGTGCGGATGTGAGTATGCGTGTACTGGTAACAGGGGGGGCTGGATTCATAGGTTCTCACGTTTCGGTGGATCTAGTGCAAAAGGGAGCGCATGTCGTTGTGCTTGATAATTTGACAAATAGCTCTATCAAATCAGTGTCGCGGGTGGAAAGAATTACCGGGGCCTCCATTCGGCTAGTCGTGGGCGATGTTCGAGATCAAATTCTTGTAGAGAACTTACTGCTTGGGGAGGAGATCGACTCCGTTATTCATCTGGCGGGACTGAAGGCGGTTGGTGAGAGTTGCGAGATGCCCCTTGGGTATTATGAGAATAATGTCCAGGCGGCGGTTTCTCTTTTAAGGGCTATGGAGAATTGCCGGGTCTTTAATTTGGTATTCAGTTCGTCTGCGACTGTGTATCGAATGCCTATGCCATTACCTCTTTCTGAAGACTCTCGCGTGGGTAAGTGCAATAGTCCTTATGGTCGGAGCAAGTTCATGGTTGAAAGCATGCTCCATGATCTTTCCCGCGCTGATCCTCGTTGGTCAGTTGCGTTGCTGCGTTACTTCAATCCGATCGGTGCACATGAAAGCGGACTTATTGGAGATGACCCAAATGGGATTCCCAATAACCTGCTTCCGTTTGTAGCTCAGGTTGCAATTGGGCGTCTAGGAAAGTTGGTCATCCATGGCGGTGATTATCCCACTGCCGATGGTACTGGCGTCAGGGACTATGTCCATGTTTGTGACCTCGCATCCGGACACGTCAAGGCTCTCGACTACCTGGAACGCCACGCCGGTTGCCATACCTGGAACCTTGGGACTGGCATCGGATACTCTGTCTTGGAGGTTGTCGCGGCTTTTGAGCGTGTGTCCGGTAAGCGCATTCCATATGAGATATCGGCGCGTCGCTCGGGTGACGTGGCAGCCTGTTGGGCGGACGTTTCTAAGGCAAAGCGCGAGCTTGGCTGGAAGGCGGTGCGCGGGTTGGATTGCATGGTTGCTGATGCGTGGCGCTGGCAGTCCAAGAACCCTAGTGGCTACGCATGAACGCTTTTTCTTCAGAGCGAGAGTTTCCGTTCCGCCGATTGGCGCTCGTATCCAATCAGGCCTTTTCACTATGCAATTTCCGGAGTGACTTCATTCGCGAAGTTGTCGGCAGAGGAGTACAGGTATACGCATTTGCGCCGGACTACGAAGCTGAGACGCGAAGCCGGGTAGAAGCGCTAGGTGCTATCCCTGTTTCATTCTCACTCTCGCGGGCGAGCATGAATCCTGCGAGGGAGCTTCTAATTGTCCTGAAGCTGATGCGCAAGTTTTCGGAACTGAACGTGGACGCAGTCTTCAGTTTCTTCATCAAACCTGTTATTTACGGCGGAATTGCTGCTTGGCTTGCCGGAATTCCGTTGCGTTACTCAATGATCGAAGGTGCGGGATATGTGTACTCGGGCGACGGGCGCGATTCTATTCTTCGTCTCTTTCTTCGGCATATTGTCACTCGCGCGATTAGGTTGAGCCTTGGCTTTTCCCGGCGTGTTTTTCTTTTGAATCAGGATGACTTCAACCTGTTCATTACACCGAAAATGGCGCGCTCCGGCAAAGTGGTGGTACTTCCCGGCATTGGTGTTGACCTTGACTACTTCTCTCTCAGCCCGGCCGTGCAGGCGCCTATTACTTTCGTCCTGGTCGCGCGTTTGCTCAAGGAAAAGGGGGTCTATGACTTCGTTGCGGCTGCTCGCCTCGTGAGATCGAGGAACAAGTTCGTACGTTTCCTGATTGTAGGAGGTATCGACCAGCACCCTAGTGCAGTTCCCTACGCAGAGATTAGACAGTGGGTTGATGAGGGCCTGATACAGTGGCCCGGTCATGTTGCAGATGTAAAGACCTGGGTAGGAAATGCCAGCGTATTCGTCCTCCCGTCGTATTACCGGGAAGGGCTGCCGAGAAGTACTCAGGAGGCCATGTCACTGGGTAAGCCGATCATCACCACGGATTGGATTGGCTGTCGAGAAACCGTCATGGATGGTGTGAACGGATTCTTGGTTCCGGTCAGGGACCCGACAAGTTTGGCTGCAGCCATGTTCAGGTTCATCGAGCGACCAGCCCTAATCAACAGCATGGGTGCAGCCAGTCGTTGCCTTGCCGAACAGCGCTACGACGCTTCAGTCATCAACAGCACGGTTTTGTCGGCACTGTAAGTTTGATCTTCGTAGGCGAATCCTATGCGAATACATGAACCCGCGCTTGTTGTTAGCGGAGTCAGCAAGTGCTTTAGGGCTTATCAGTCTTCCCAGCATCGCTTACTGCAAGCCTTGTTCGGTCGGCGACGAAAGCTCTATGACGAGTTCTGGGCATTGCAGGACGTTAACTTCCGGGTGTCTCGCGGTGAGGTCGTAGGCATCATAGGTCGCAATGGATCAGGGAAGTCCACGCTGCTTCAAATTTTGGCTGGCACGCTGCGGCCCACTAGCGGCCAAGTTGCCCGTTCAGGGCGCGTTGCTGCCTTGCTTGAGTTAGGGGCGGGGTTCAATCCTGATTACAGCGGGCGAGAGAACATCCTGTTCAATGCGCGGCTGCTGGGTCTGTCTAACCAGGAAATCATGGAGAAGCTTGAGGCCATCATCCGCTTCGCCGATATCGGAGCTTTCATAGATCGGCCGGTCAAGACTTATTCCAGTGGAATGTTCGTGCGCCTGGCCTTTGCCATCAGTGCTCATGTGGACGCTGAACTACTGATCATTGACGAGGCTCTGGCAGTGGGTGATGCGGCGTTTCAATTCAAATGTCTCACCAGGCTCGAACAGTTGCTCCAACAAGGTGTCACCGTTTTGCTGGTGTCCCACGATGTCCAAATGATCAAGAGCTATTGCAGTCGGGCGGTGTATCTGCGTGATGGGGTCGTAATGTTCGATGGCGATTGCCAGATGGCAACCGAACTCTACCTTCGCGACAGCGTCGAAACCGATCGCGCTGAGCTGGCCTCTGGACGCATGCAGCCGTCGAAGGCACTAGGTTGTGATGGTATTGGCTATGGCAATGGACTGGGTCATATCGATTTGGCCCGGATGGGCGTGGGAAGTCAGGTACGCGACTACTTCGAGTCCGGGGAGCGGATCTGGATCGAGTTACAGGCCTATGTGGGAGTCCCTGTATCTGTTCCCAAGATCACGCTGACCATTCGTGACCAGCGTGGCTACAACTTGTACGGCGTAAGCAATCTGTTGCTAGGCACCCCATTGAGTGTCGAGCCGGATGGCAGCATACGCACGCGCATCAGCTTTAACTGCGATCTACAGGCGGGTGAATACGCGGTGACTCTTCGCTTGGAGCGATCCTTGTCCGAGTCACTTTGCGAGCTATTGGACAAACAAGTGAGTGCGGCCACGTTTACCGTCATGAATCCCCGCAAGCATTTCGACGCCGTGGTCAATCTGCATGGCGCCTTCGAACCCATCACCTCATTGACTACATGCGGGACGTCATTGTGAAGTCTTCCAACCCGACAGCCGTTACGCTGGTTTTCGTCGTCCATGGTGGCGAGCTAGAAGTCAAGGCAGCCATATTGGCGGCATCGCTGCGCAAGGTGTTTGGCTTTTCAATCACTATTCTTGCCGCCTTGCCTGTTTCGTCTTCATCATGGGGCAACTTGAGCGATGCATCCCGACGCCTTTACCGACGTCTATCTATTCCCCTGATTCCGATCGAGAACCCTTTCGGCACCCGCTATCCCATCGGCAATAAGTTCTCAGCGCTGGCGCTTGGGCCGGAAAGTGGGCACACGCTGTTTCTCGACAGTGACATGATTTGCCTGAGGGCGTTCGACTTAGAGCTATTCTGCAACGTCGATGCCGCCCTCAAGCCCGCAGACATGGCACTCGTGCCGAGCGAACTTGGCTATTGGCGCTTCCTCTACATAAATGCCGGGCTGGAACTGCCTGATAATCGGGTCGTGACCACGTGTACCGAAGAAGTAATACCGGCGTACTTCAACGCTGGGTTCATTCTGGTGCGCAATGCCAGGAGTTTCTCCCGACGTTGGTTGGAGATTGCAGAGCAAATCGATGGCGATGCAACCATAAGCCACAAAATGCCTTGGCTGGACCAGTTGGCACTACCGGTCGCCTTGAAAGCAGAGCGATATCGCACTCGCATACTGGGTGAACGGTTCAATTACCCTCTTCATATCAAGACGTTACCGGCTGATGGGGTGTTGCCGTACTTGTGTCACTACCACGACTTTGGTTCACTGGTTCGTGAGCCCGAGGTGCGCGCCAGTCTGACTATGTTGCTGTCTACCTTCCCTGAGCTGCGAGAAGTAGTGTCTGCAAACGGTGACTGCCATCTTTCACAGCTCCAGCCTCATTTCCCACGACCGCATGCCGGGGCTCGCGAGCCCATCCCTGCAACGCACGCTGATCTGGTCCTGACTGGTATTCCTCGTAGTGGGACGAGCTACCTCTGTCGCCTGCTTTCGGAACTGCCGGACACCGTCGTACTCAATGAGCCGCCCCAGGTACTCGATTTGTTGAAGGCCACTCCTTCGCCCTGGGCGTTACCGCGCTACTACGCAGAATTGCGACGCGACATCCTGTCTGGGAAGCCGGTACCGAACAAGCATGTGGACGGGCAACTAATTGACGATACTGCTCGTGGAGTCGACCAATCCTCGGATTATTTCCCCTCTGTGTCCGGTCCGTCGTTTCGCCTGGCAACCAAGAACACGCTGGGTTACCTGTCGCGTCTGCGGCTGATTCGCAAGGTAATGCCCAAGGCAATGTTCATTGTGTCCATCCGACATCCCTACGACACCTTGAGTTCTTGGTCGAGCACGTTCCAACACCTGCGCCACGCCGACATCGCGAGTCAGCCGTTGGGAAATCCCGATGACCCTTGCCTAACGGGTTGGCAGCGCAAAGCACTGCTAGCCATCATCGCCACTGAGAGTTTGCCGGTTCGGCGTGCGCTGTGGTGGCGATACTTGGCATTGCAGGTCGAGGACGCGGCGGACTTTGCCCAGGTGTTGCGGTACGAAGACCTGGTTGAGGCCCCAGGTAGCGAGCTTGAGGCATGCATACGCAGTCGCATCACAGTTTCTTCGAAGCCAAGGGCTTGGTGCAAAGGGCTTGCGCTCGACGAACAAGACCTTGTGGCAAGCATCGTCCATGATCTCGCAGAACGCTTCAACTACAGCCTGTAATACCAGGAGTGCTGTCTATGCCTGATATCAGTTTGGTCATGAACTTTCATGCCGAGGGAGTACAGGCTCATTGGAGCCTGCTGGGGTTTCAGCGCATGCGTGACCATGCGTTGCGCTGCAATCTAAATGTGCAATTGATTGCAGTGCTCGATCGGTCCGATGCGGACACCCGGCGCATGGTGAGCGGGCATCCGGTGTTGTGCGCGGGAGACAAGGTTCTTGAGGTGGAGCACGGTGATCTGGGACTCTCGCGAAATGCGGGCGTGGCGTGCGCCGATGCCTTGCATGTCGGCTTTTTGGATGGCGATGACTACTGCTCGGCGAACTGGTTGGTGGAGGCGCTGCGCGCGGCGACCGCTGCAGGCAACTGCATCGTGGTCCATCCCGAATACATCCTCAGCCACGGCACCTGCCAATTGATTGGTCGATCGGTTGACCAGCTCGTCGAGGATTATCCCCTAGATAGCTGCTTCAAGCATCACCCTTGGGTTTCGGTCGTGTTTGCGGCGAAAACCGTGTTCCTGGAGATTCCCTATCGGGAGACTCGAGTGCTGGCAACCGGCTATGGGTACGAAGACTGGGATTGGAACCTGCAAGTCGTGGCGTCTGGCCGGAAGCATACCCTGGCCGCGCAGACCTGCCTGTTCTATAGACGCAAGGACCAGTCGATGCTGGTTGCCATGAATGCACGCAAGGCATTGGTACGGCCTGGTCCATTCTTCGACGGTCGGCCGTTCGACTGAGCCGTCCTCGTCAAGAGTTCATCCAAGCATACTGGCGTATGCGCTATTCAATATCGCGCCTTCGACTTGGTGGCGTTCTGTTTGTAGGTGAGTCATCACATGAGTTTCGAGTACAGAGTCAAAGCCTGTGCCGTGCACCTGTTGCAACCCCTTTATCGACCTCTGCTTGGTGAACTGCGTCGTTTTCTATCCGATCGGCAAGTGCAGCGATTCCAACGGTTGTGCGAGCGCATCAGAGACCGTCTGGCAGAGGACTCGACGCAACATTCCGCGGTCGCGCCTGCGTTACTCCCTGAATGGAT
This sequence comes from Pseudomonas sp. BN415, assembly GCF_029871195.1. NCBI lineage: Bacteria > Pseudomonadati > Pseudomonadota > Gammaproteobacteria > Pseudomonadales > Pseudomonadaceae > Pseudomonas > Pseudomonas sp. BN415. The sequence goes on along the minus strand of NZ_SSOK01000012.1, from coordinate 113,573 downwards.
CGTGGAGGAGATGAAGGCCTTGGCCGGAATTGAGCCCGGACTGTATCCATCTGAGGAGAAAATGTGCAGTTTCACGTATTGGACGGCTCCAATCGACAATGCTGCGGGGCAGCTGTATCGAGCATGCGTAGCTGATTTTCTCGAACCGGCGCCGGATATAGTGTTCCTCATACCGCATCTGCAGCGTGGGGGAGCTGATCTTGGGATACTTCATCATGTTCGGCTTTGTACCGAGATGGACATGCGTGTGACGGTCGTGACGACGCGGGATGTGGTTTCGCCTTGGCTCAATCGACTGCCGGAACAGGTTCGGGTAGTCGAGTTCGGTAGGTTGGGCCACCTATTGAACGAGTTGGATCGACGGCTTGTGTTGATTCGGCTGTTGCTGCAATGCCCAGCGAAACGCATTCACCTTATTAACTCCCAACTGGGGTGGGAGGTACTAGAAAACTATGGAAAACCGCTGCTAGCGGAAGGTAAGCGCATCTACGCCAGCCTGTTCTGCGATGACATCGACGTTGACGGGGTGCGGTGCGGCTATGCCAGTGAGTTCCTACCAATGACCTGGGGACACTTGGCAGGACTGTTCTCCGACAACCAGACCTTCCTAGACGAGATCATCGCACGTGATGGGTTTCCGCGTGAGCTGACCCATCTACTTTACTTCCCTACCGATATCCGTCATGACCAAAACTTCGCGAGGGGGAGCACCATCCTCTGGGCAAGTCGGATTGCGCCGCAAAAAGGTCCTGAACTGCTCTACGAAATTGCGCTTGGGTTGCCGGAGTTCATATTCGATGTCTACGGCGAAGCGGATGCCGCGTGCAATCGGAGCCTGTTGAGAAAGTTGAAACGCCTGCCCAATGTTCGTCTGCAAGGGCGCTACGAATCTTTCGAGGCGCTTGTCCGGAGTGGCCATCACTCGATGTTGTTGTACACCTCACGCTACGACGGGCTGCCCAACGTCCTCCTCGAGGCCGCCGCAGCTGGACTGCCCATCGTGGCCGCCGATGTTGGAGGTGTTGCCGAGTTCATCCGTCACGACACGGGCTATCTGATAGGAAAAGAGGCTACGGCCGAGGACTTCGTGATGGCGATCAGGCGCCTGCTGGCGGATCCTGTGCAAGCCATGCGCAAGGTCGAGTGCGCCCGCGATCTGCTGGAACAGCGACATGCCTGGCGCTCATTCACACAAGCAGCCTGCGCGATACCGGGGTATCTGGCCGCCGATGAGCCACTCACTCCGGCTGCAAAGCAGACTGCACCTGGGCAAATTGTGCATCAGGGACGCTAAGGCCTGTGTTGTTCGAGCCACTGCTTCGATTGATGTTTGCTGTCCGCCCAGCGCTTCGCGCCTTACTGGGCGCTTGGGGAAGGCGGTTGGTTGCTCGCATCGTTGGCGTGGGTACACACGTCCGTACCGCTGGATTCGGCACCACTGCGCCATGGGATAGCCGCAAGCCTTTAGTGAGCGTGATTATCCCCTGTTACAACCATGGCCCGTACCTGCCCAGGAACTTCGCAAGCCTGGCGGCGCAGAGCCTCCAAGACTATGAAATGATTCTAGTAGATGACGGCTCCACCGATCCGGCGACGGTCGAGTACATCGATGGGTTGGATTTGTCTCGGGTATCCGTGATTCGCCAGGCCAATTCCGGGCCCGCTTCAGCACGAAATGCGGGCATCGAGCAAGCGCGCGGACGCTATATCTGCTGTCTGGATGCGGATGATTACGTGGCACCAACCTATCTGGAGAAGTGCCTTCTGCTCCTTGAAGGCAATATCGGAATTCGCCTTGCTTACAGCTGGGTCAGGCTGGTAGGCAAGGAACAACGCTTGCATCGCGTGGCTGATTTCGATCCCGGCCTTCTGCGCTATTTCAATCCGATTTGTTCCGCAGCGGTATTCCATCGTGCGGATTGGCAAGCTGTTGGCGGCTTCGATGAAGCACGCGAAACGATGTACGAAGACTGGGACTTCTGGATATCTCTCGCCCGTATCGGTGTGCGCGGAAAGGTCATAGAAGAAGCCTTGCTTTTCTATCACCAACAGCCAGGCTCGCGACTGCAGGAGGGGAATCGCCGTGGGGCGCAATCTTACGCACGAATGCGGGCGCGTCACCTGGAGTTCTATCGCCGGACCATTGTGCGGATGCTGTCCCGAGGCTACTTCGAAAAATGGACACGGACGCCGTTGGCAAACCTGTCTCGTGCCGAGCAGTACGCGCCTGTTGCGCCTTGTGCGGTGCTCGCTGTAATCACTCACTGTTCGGAATGGACGGAGTGGAGACGTTGGCTGAGCACAGTAGACGCATCTGAGACGTTCTTCGTCATAGCTTGTGAGTGCGCGAGCATACCTGCCTGGCTACTTGCCCGGGCAGATGAAACATACTGGTTGGAGGGTCTGCTGCATCCAACACAATGGCCGGACTTCATCGAAACCTTTAAGCGCACCAGAAGAATTTCCCGGGTGCTGCCGAACCCCATGGTGGTCGCGGGGGGGGCGAGTGAACAGCCTGCTGCGAAAGGACATTTTTGTCTTGGTGCCCGTGCTTGCGATGCTTGCCGGGCAAGGCTGTAGTGTTGACGAGTTTGAACGAATTGCTGTCTTCCTGGTGGGACAGACACTGCAGGACTGTGAGTGGCTACACGGCTCCGGTGCTGAAGTCCAAGGCCTGATAAATGTCGGTTGGGCGGTGATGGAACTACGCCGCAGGCCGCGTGCAATGCGGGCGATTGTCTTGGAGGAAAGCGTCTGGCTCCAATTGGACCGTCCTCAAGCACGGTGGTTAGAGCTGATGGACGGCGTGAATGATTCCGACTGGTCCCGCGGTGAACACTCCTTGCCGAGTGGCGCAGCGTTCATGGCCCTGAACGATCAGCCCCATTGCGAGCCACGTGCGTCAGTAGTAAATGCTTCCCGCCTGCGAGGCGGCAGGAAGCGCAAGCTGTTGCTGGTGGCCTGGTTGGAATCCGGTGAAAGGGGTCGCCGCAATGGTAGTGACCTCGCCTATCCGGCCCATCAAGGCGGGTATCTCTCTGTGGCCGCCAGCCTAGCGTCGGAGCACCGTTGGCTGGCGCAATGGTCCGTGTTTCGATGGACGGCACATTTTCGGTGGCAGCGATTTCTGGCCAGGTATTGGCACTTGCCGCACATCCTCGAACGTTGCGTGCGGGCGAAGTACGTGGCGCAGGTGTTCGGTATCCACAGGCCGTGGAATCAGGTCTGGAGCAAGTGATGATTCGAAGGGTGAACGGCGGCAAATCCCGGGTATTGGTAGTCTTGGGTATGCATCGCTCTGGTACCAGTCTGCTTTCCGCAGGGTTGGAAGTTTTCGGGGTAGATTTTGGGGACAACCTGATACCCCCACGAGAGGACAATCCCCTAGGCTATTGGGAAGACGCCCGATTGGTGGCGCTGAACGACGAGATACTTGCTGCCTGTGGCTTCGCCTCGGGTGACGTGGGGCTGGACCTTGAGCGCATGATGACGCCCCATCTGCTTGATGAGTTCGTCCTTCGCGCCATGGGCTTGCTCGAAGAGCTATCGGTGGGCAAGTGCCTGATCGGCATCAAGGATCCGCGCATGCCGCGATTGATGCCCCTCTGGCAGACGGCCTTCGATCGACTCGAGCTTCAAGTCGATTTCGTCCTCGCGGTTCGCCACCCGCTCAGTGTGGCGAAGTCTCTGGCGCGTCGCGACAAACTGAGCCAAGGCAAGAGCTTTCTCCTTTGGTACGAGCACTCCTGCCGCGCTATGCAATGGTCACGAAAGCGCGGCGCGATCCTGGTGGATTACGACCGCTTTCTGTCCTCGCCTGGATTAGAGCTGGCGCGCCTGGGCCGCAGGCTGTCGCTACCGATGGATACAGTAGCTCGCGATCGCTTCATCGCCGAGGTGCTGGATGTAGGGCTACGTCATTCCATGCACGACGGCGGCGACCTGGTCAGAGCAAGGGCCGGCTTTGATGCCCTGTTGGATGTGTTTCGGGTCATGACAGGATTGGCGGCGGATCGTTTCGAACTCTCGTCCGAGTGGGGCGGACTGGAACTAGAATTCACCCGCTCCCAGCCTTTGCTTGCTTTCGCTGGACAGCTCGACCAGGAACTTTGGAGGTCGTCAACGCATATCAATGCAGAGCGCCAGCGCTTTCATGACACCGAGACCGCCCTGCGTGAGGAAGTTCGGCGCACCGTAGCCATCATGCAGCAATGCGAAGTTGCACGACTCGGACTTGCAGGTGAGCTCGCAGCGGCACAAGAAACCCATGTCACGCTACAGGCGAATTTTGCAGTTCAGGCCGGGGAGCTACGGAAGGTTCGAGCGGAACGGGACCGTGCCGAGCAACAGCTGAACGCGTTGCTTGCCAGTCGATCCTGGCGCTTCACTCATTTGATCCGCCTTATGAGCCAAAACCTTCGACGCCTCATGGGCTCCTGAGGCCGGCGCCGTCAACACCAACTGCATGCCTTCTGGCCCGTCAGAGCGGGCTGGAAGGCATGCTCTGAGGCTCAGCACACCTTGGTGATGGCTTTCGCCAGATCTCCAATGCGGCTGAAATCCAGCCCTGCCACGTTGGCCCGTCCGGTGCTGACCATGTACACGCTGAATTCGGCACGCAGTCGTGCCACCTGCTCCGGCGACAGGCCGGTGTAGGAGAACATGCCGCGCTGTTCACCGATGTGAGCGAAGCGTTCGGCCAGACCGTAGGGTTGCAAGGCTTCCACGAGGCCGCGACGCAGGTCGGCAACGCGCGAGCGCATGGCTTCCAGCTCCGTCGTCCACTGGGCCTTGAGGGCGGCGTCACCGAGGATGGTGGCGACCACTGCGGCGCCGTGGGCCGGCGGCGTGGACCAGAGGTTGCGGGCGAGGAAGGCCAGTTGGCTGCGCACGTCGGTGAGCTTTTCCGTGTCGGCAGCGCAGACGATCAGCGCGCCGGTGCGTTCGCGGTAGAGGCCGAAGTTCTTCGAGCAGGAGCTGGTGACCAGCAGTTCCGGCAGCGCCTCGGCGAACAGGCGGACGGCCCAGGCGTCCTGTTCCAGGCCATCACCGAAACCCTGGTAGGCGAAGTCGATCAACGGCAACAGTTCACGCGCCTTGACCACCTCCAGCACCTTGCGCCAGTCGTCCTGGGAAAGGTCGAAGCCGGTTGGGTTATGGCAGCAGGCATGCAAGAGCACCACGTCGCCCGCGGACACTTGCTCCAGGGCTGCGAGCATGGCGCTCACGTCCAGGCGGTTGGCCGCGTCCACGTAGGGATAGTGGCTGACCTTGATGCCGGCGCCAGCAAAGATGGTTTCGTGGATCGGCCAGGTCGGATCGCTCAGCCAGATGCCGCGGTCGGGCAGTTGGTTGGCGATGAACTCCGCCACCAGGCGCAGGGCGCCGGTGCCCCCCGGAGTCTGGGTAGCGCCTGTGCGGCCAGCGGCTTCCAGCGGGTTGCCGGTGCCCAGTACCAAGTCCAGCAGCAGGCGGCCGAAGGCTGGGTCACCGTGGCCGCCGATGTAGGTCTTGGTCGTTTCGGTATCCACCAGGCGCTGCTCGGCGAGCTTCACCGCATGGGGAATAGGCGTCAGGCCCTGGGCGTCCTTGTACACGCCCACTCCCAAGTCGAGTTTGGCCGGGTTGGGGTCCAGGCGATACGCATCCATCAGGCCGAGGATCGGATCACCAGGGACCCGACCCACCTTGGCGAAATGGCTCATTTACGGCCCTCGGCGGTTTCGGCCACCTGGTCGGTGCGGGCGGACATGATGAAGTCGTTGCGGTGCAGGCCCTTGGCCTCGTGGCTCCACCAGGTCACGGTGACCTTGCCCCATTCGGTCAGCAGGGCAGGGTGGTGGCCTTCTTCCTCGGCAATGGCGCCGACAGCGTTGCTGAACGCCAGGGCGTAGCGGAAGTTCTTGAAGCGGAACTCCTTCTCCAGTTGCATGATTCCGTCGCGGACTTCGATGTTCCAGTCGGGGATCTGCTTGATCAGTACGGCCAGTTCTTCATCGGACACCATCGGGGCGTCGGCGCGGCAGGCTTCGCAATGGGCTTGGGACAGGGCAGTCATGTTCGTTCTTCCAGAATGGGGTTCGTCGGTAGGGTGGATGGCGCGTCATCCATCCACCATTCGCGGGGATTGGTTCAGGCCGCCTTCGGCTTCGGCGGGAATTTCGGTGCGTGCAGGCCCATGCTCATCGCCTTGTGCACCAGCGCCATGATGTCTTCATGGGCCAGGTCGAACAGGCGCTTGAGGTCCGGCAGCACGAAGTACAGCGGTTGCAGAATGTCGATGCGGTATGGGGTGCGCATGCATTCCAGCGGGTCGAACGCCTGGTGCTCGGGCTCGCCCGACAGAGCGTAGACGGTCTCTTTCGGCGAGGAGAGGATTCCGCCGCCATAGATGCGTCGGCCCTGTGGGGTATCCATCAGGCCGAACTCGATGGTCATCCAGTACAGGCGAGCGAGGTAGACGCGCTCTTCCTTGGTGGCCTTCAGGCCAAGCTTGCCGTAGGTGTGGGTGAACTCGGCGAACCAGGGGTTGGTCAGCAGCGGGCAGTGGCCAAAGATCTCGTGGAAGATGTCCGGCTCTTGCAGGTAGTCCAGCTCTTCCGGGGTTCGGATAAAGGTGGCTACGGGGAATTGCTGGCTGGCCAGCAGTTCGAAAAAGGTCTGGAAGGGGATCAGGGCCGGTACGCGGGCAACGCGCCAACCGGTGGTGGCCTGGAGCACCTTGTTGACCTCGCCCAGTTGCGGGATGCGGTCATGGGGCATGCCGAGCTTCTCGATGCCGTCGAGGTATTCCTGGCACGCGCGGCCTTCGATCACTTTCAACTGACGGGTGATCAGGGTGTTCCACACCTGATGCTCGGTCTCCGGGTAGTGGATGAAACCGTTGGCATCGGGTTCGCGGGCCACGTACTGCGTCGCTTTCATTCGGCCTCCTGAGGATGGGGCTTCGTTGTTGTGTTGCCTTATCGATAGCGCAGACCGGGCCGCAGCGCAGCAGGGGAGGGACCTGGGAGGACGCCCGTGCAGTGCTGAAAGCGTAATGAAAACTTTACGATAGCGGCGGAGCGTCCAGATATCGCCTTGTCGAAGCGCTGATTTGTCACATATTCTTGACGGAAAAATAGGGTCGAGAACGGATTATTTCGTCCGCAAGCCAAGGAAAAGCCCGACCCAGGGGTGCCTGATGCGTATCAAAGTCCATTGCCAGAACCGTGTGGGAATCCTGCGCGACATCCTCAACCTGCTCGTCGATTACGGCATCAACGTCAATCGCGGTGAAGTGGGCGGAGACCAGGGCAACGCGATTTACCTGCTCTGCCCGAACCTGATCAACCTGCAACTGCAATCCCTGCGGCCGAAGCTGGAAGCCATTCCCGGCGTCTTCGGCGTCAAGCGCGTGGGCCTGATGCCTAGCGAGCGCCGTCACCTGGAGCTGAATGCCCTGTTGGGCGCGCTGGATTTCCCGGTGCTGTCCATCGATATGGGCGGTTCCATCGTCGCCGCCAACCGCGCCGCTGCCCAGTTGCTCGGGGTGCGGGTGGACGAGGTGCCGGGCATACCGCTGGCGCGCTATGTCGACGACTTCGACCTGCCCGAACTGGTCCGAGCCAACAAGGCGCGGATAAACGGATTGCGCATCAAGGTCAAGGGCGACACCTTCCTCGCCGACATCGCGCCGCTGCAGTCCGAGCATGACGAGAGCGAGGCCCTGGCGGGCGCTGTGCTCACCCTGCACCGCGCCGACCGCGTTGGCGAGCGCATCTACAACGTGCGCAAGCACGAGCTGCGCGGCTTCGACAGCATTTTCCAGAGCTCCAGGGTGATGGCTGCCGTGGTCCGCGAGGCACGGCGCATGGCGCCTCTGGACGCCCCGTTGCTGATCGAGGGTGAAACCGGCACCGGCAAGGAACTGCTGGCTCGCGCCTGCCACCTGGCCAGCCCCCGCGGCCAGTCGCCGTTCATGGCGCTGAACTGTGCGGGTCTGCCGGAATCCATGGCCGAGACTGAGCTGTTCGGCTACGGCCCCGGTGCCTTCGAGGGGGCGCGTCTGGAAGGCAAACTGGGCCTGCTGGAGCTCACTGCTGGCGGCACGCTGTTCCTCGACGGCGTCGGCGAGATGAGCCCGCGTCTGCAGGCCAAGTTGCTGCGCTTTCTGCAGGACGGTTGCTTCCGCCGGGTAGGCAGTGACGAGGAGGTTTACCTCGATGTGCGGGTGATCTGCGCGACCCAGGTGGATCTCTCCGAACTCTGCGCCAAGGGCGAGTTCCGGCAGGACCTCTACCACCGCCTCAACGTCCTGTCGCTGCACATCCCGCCGCTGCGCGAGTGCCTGGATGGCCTGCCGCCGCTGGTGGAGCACTTCCTGGACTCGGCCAGTCGGCAGATCGGCTGTGGCCTGCCCAAGCTGGCACCACAGGTGCTGGACAGGCTCAGCCACTACCACTGGCCGGGCAATGTGCGGCAACTGGAAAACGTGCTGTTCCAGGCGGTTTCCTTGTGCGATGGCGGCACTGTTCGGCCCGAACACATCCGCCTGCCGGATTACGGTGCACCGCAGCCGTTGGGCGATTTCTCCCTGGATGGCGGGCTGGATGCGATCGTCGGCCGTTTCGAAAAAGCCGTGCTCGAACGGCTCTACGCCGAGCATCCGAGCAGCCGCCTGCTGGGCAAGCGGCTCGGGGTTTCCCACACCACCATTGCCAACAAGTTGAAGTTGCACGGATTGGGGAAAGAGGAGAGTTAGACCATCGTTGAATGGTGGGGGGGAGGGGCTGTGCGTAAAAAGAGTCCTGTCTGAATCTTGCGTGATGCGGACACAAGCGTTTCTGACATTCCTCTCCCGGAATGATTGGGCGGGCGACCAGATGGTCGCCCATTTTTTTGCCTGGAATTTTTCCGGCTACAGCGGTCCGGCGATAGCGCAGGTTGGGTAGACGAACGAAACCCAGCGAGCGGCGCTTCGGATTGCTGGGAAATGTGCAGGGTGGATGTCGCTTTTCACATCCACCAGCGTGATCAGGTCTGACACCAAGGGGTGGATCGGTGAAGCGTGATCCACCCGGGGCCAAGCTTCCGGACAGTTCCGCCCTTCACGCCAGCTTCAACAACCCCATTCCCACCAGCAGCAACCCCAACCCCAGCCAGCCACGCCCGGCCAGGCGCTGGCCGAATAGCACCCAGCCCAACGCGACGGTGGCGAGAATGCCGAAGCCGCCCCAGATGGCATAGGCCAGTGACAGGTCGATGCCGCGCACCGCCTGCGCCAGAGCCGTGAACGCCGCCAGGATACAGAGCAACGAGGCCGTTCCCAGCAGTCGGCGGCGGAAGCCGTCGGAATACTTCAACAGCACGTTGGCCAGCACCTCCAGGGCAATGGCCACGCCCAGCCAGGTGAAATGAATCCAGGTCACGCCGTTCATGCCAGCACCTCCTGCTCATGAGCCTTGGGCGCGGCGCGGGTACCGGACTTGATCAGCAGGATGCCGGCGATCATCACGGCCAGGCCCAGTGCCTTGAAGGGGCCGATGCTTTCGCCCAGCCAAGTGACGCTGATGCTGGTGATCAGCACGATGCCGATACCTTCCCACAGGGCATAGGCCACGCCCACCGGTACGCGCTTGACCGCCAGGGCGAGGAAGAAATACGACAGGCCGATCAGGCCGTACATCAGCAGGTGGCCGAGCACGGGCGCGTGTTCGGCGGCGAGTTTCATCGAGGTGGTGCCGACGACTTCGAAGAGGATCGCGGCAAGCAGATAGATCCAGGAACGCATGGTGCCCTCCCTTGGGCATGCAGGGCCCTTCACCCGGAGGCGAATGACGTGATTGCAGGAAGTCCTGGCCATGGACGGCAGGGCGCGTGCCCGGCGTTTCCATGGCAACGAGGAAAGGGAGGGGGCTACAGGTCGCCGGTCCAGTGGCGCTCGCGGGAAGCGAGGCGGGCGAAGTGGAAAGGGTGAATCAAGGTGTTCAACATAATGAACACAATGTTAGCCGTTTGGATTGATGAAACGCAAATTTCGCCATGTGGCGGCTTGTCGCGGCGGCTTCCTGTTCATGAGTGTTCGTTATTTTGTTCGATGGCGGGTCTGGATTCACCCCACTTCCCGGCCCAGCCAGTCGAAGAAGGCCTTGACCGGCGGGTGGCGTTCCCGACCCGGTACGCACAGCGTGGAGTAGCCCGCGCCAGCCACGCTCACCTCCGGCCGGTACCGCACCAGCAGGCCGCTGGCGAGGCTTTCCGATACCAGGATCGAGCTGGCTAGCACCAGGCCCTGGCCGGCGATGGCGGCTTGCAGGGCATAGTGTTCTTCGTCGTATTCGCGCTGTGGGGCGGTGTCGAGCAGGCATTCTTCGCCCGCTGCCTGGCACCAGGCCTTCCAGCCCAGTTCATAGAGCAGGGCGTTGCGCCAGCGCACGGTAATCAGCGTCGGTACCTGGTTTCCCAGCCCGGCCACCAGCGCCGGTGCGCCATAGACGCCGAAGCATTCGTCCAGCAGACATTGGCTGTGCAGGTTGGGGTAGTCGCCCATGCCATAGCGAATCACACAGTCGACGCTGGCGTCCTGGTGCAGGTCGATCAGGGCGTTGCCGGTGTCCAGTCGCAGGTTGATTTCCGGGTGCTCGGTGTAAAAGCGACCGAGCCGCGGGATCAGCCAGAGGGCGGCGAAGGCCGGAGTGGTGGACAGGGTCAGGTTGCCGGCGCTGCGCTGCGGGCGCAGCTGGTCGAGGGTCTGGGTGACTTCCAGCAGTGCGCCGTGGAGGCTGCCGAACAGACGCTGGCCGCAGGCGGTCAGGCGCACGCTGCGGGGCAGGCGGTCGAATAGCGGCACACCCAGCCAGCTTTCCAGGCCGCGGATCTGGTGGGACACCGCCGTGGGCGTTACTGCCAACTCCTCGGCTGCCGCCTTGAAGCTGGACAGGCGCGCGGCGGCTTCGAAGGTGCGCAGGGCGGTGAGGGGCAGGCTGGAAAACACGAAATGCTCCATGAGTGAATTTAATTCATCCTGATGAACTAATGCTCATTTGTCCGGGAGGGTCGGCGTAACTAGCTTAGCACCCGAGTTTCTGCCAATTCATGTGCTCCTGGAAGCACAGCCATCAAGGAGATTGAGATGAGCACCATTCTTTCCGTACAAGGCAGCCCCCGTGGCGAGCGCTCCCATTCCCGTCGTCTCCAGGAGTCCTTTCTCAAGGCCTGGCAAGCGCGTCGGGACGGTCGGCAGGTGCTACGCCGCGAAGTTGGGCGGGTGGCTATTCCGGCGGTCACCGAAGGTTGGATCGCCGCCGCCTTCCATCCCGAACCGGAGGCGCGCAGCGAGGTGATGAAGGCCGACCTTGCGCTCAGTGACCGGCTGGTGGATGAGCTGTTCGCCGCCGACCGCCTGGTGATTTCCGCGCCCATGTACAACTTCGGCGTACCCAGTGGGGTCAAGGCCTGGGTTGACCAGATTGTGCGCATTCGCCGCACGTTCGACTTCGATCCAAACAAGCAGGGTAATCCCTATACCCCGCTGGTGCTGGGCCGCAAGGCGTTGATCATTACCACCCGTGGCGACCACGGCTACGGCCCCGGCGGCGCCAATGCCCATATGAACCATGCGGACGTCTACCTGCGCACCGTGCTCGGGTATGTCGGCATCAACGATGTGACGGTGGTCGCGGTGGAGAACGACGAGTTTGGTGGCGAGGCCTTCGAGCAGTCCTACCAGCGTGCCGAACGGACCCTGGCGGACCTGGCCGAAACCTTCTGAGGAGATGGCCATGGCCTGGATACACCTGCTGGTGGCGGCCGTCTTCGAGGTGCTGTTCGCCATGGGCATGAAGTACGCCGAAGGCTTCACCCGGCCCTGGCCGAGCGTGCTGGTGGTGGTGGCCGCAGTGGCCGGTATCTACTTCCTTACCCTGTCCATGCGTGTGCTGCCCGTGAGCGTCGCCTACCCCATCTGGACCGCCATCGGCACCCTCGGTACGGTGTTGCTGGGCTTCCTCTTGCTAGGGGAAGCACTCACGCCAGCGAAGATGGTATCGGTGGTGCTGATCGTCGCGGGAGTAGCCGGGCTCAAGTAGGTTCGCCAAGCGAAGCGCGGCCCAACATTGGCGCTCGACCGTAAGCAAGATGCGTTGGGCTTCGCTCCGGTCTGCACCAACCTGGGGTCCGCTTATCGCCTGCTCACCTGCACTGCCGGCGCCAGGTCCTGGCACTGGGTGTTCAGGCCGGGCGTGAGGTAGGGCTGGAGAATCGGTGCCATGCCCTTGAGCACCTGCACGGGCAGCGCGGAGGTGAAGCTGAACTTGTCTGCCTGGCTGCCCTCGACGAAGGCCGTCAGGGTGCCAAAGTGGCGCGGGCCCAGGTAGAAAACGAACGTGGCGGTGCGGTTCATGGCCTTGGAGCTCTTCACCGTACCCCAGCGCGTCACGGTCTGGATGCGGTTATCGCCGGTGCCGGTCTTGCCGCCCATCACCAGAGGCTGGCCGTCCGGCAAGGTGAAGCTGCCGTGCAGGCGTCGCGCGGTCCCGCCTTCCACCACCATGGAGAGGGCGTCGCGCAGGGTAGTGGCCACTTCCGAGGTCATCACCCGCTTGCCTTCACGGGTCTGGGGGCCCACCAGGGTTTCGTAGGGTGTGTCGGCGGCGAAGTGCAATTGGTCGATGCGCAGGGTGGACTGTCGAACGCCGTCGTTGAGGATGATGCCCATCAGTTCGGCCAGGGCGGCCGGACGGTCGCCGGAACTGCCCAGGGCGGTGGCCAGCGACGGCACCAGGTGGTCGAAGGGGTAGCCCAGGGATTTCCAGTGCTCGTGGATATCGAGGAAGGCTTCCACTTCCAGCATGATGCGGATGCGCTTGTCGCGGGCGTATTTGCGTTTGGACTTGAAGAGCCAGCCATACACCTCACGGCGCTCATCGCCGCTGGCTTCCACGGCTTCGCGGTAGGTCGCCTGGGGGTGCGCTTGAAGGTAGCCCAGCAGCCAGAGTTCCAGGGGGTGCACGCGGGCCACATAGCCCTGGTCATTCAGGTCGAAGGCACCCGGGCCGTAGCGGGTGTAGAGGTCTTCGATGCGCTTGTCGGTCAGCGGGGGGGTGGCCTTGGGCACCCGCTCGCGCATGAAGGCAGCAAAGGTGGCGAGGTCGGCGTTGGGCTGCAGGTAGCGGTGGATGGCGGCCATGCGAGCGCCCCAGGGGTTGAGGCCGTCGAGGAAGGTGGACATGCGCTGTTCCGCATCCTTGCCCTGATACTTGTTCCAGAAGCGGCGAAGGTAGGTCTGGCTTTCCCGGGATACGAACAGGTCCAGGTAACCCTGGCGGCGCGGGTCCTTGTCATTGGATAGCAGCTGCATCTTGCCGCCGTCCGGGCGGTACATGTCGTGCCGCACCACGTCGCGCAGCAGGCGTACGAAGGGCAGGTTGATGGACTCGCGCAGGGCATCGCGAAGGCTCGGCCGGCGTCCGTTGTCTTCCTTGCGGAAGTTGTTGAAGGCGTGCAGCCCGCCGCCGGTGAAGAAGGACTCGTAGGGGCTGGCGGAATAGGTGCGATCCAGGGCCGCCTGGAGCATGGCGTCGAGATTGCGGTCCTTGGTCTGGATCAGGTAGTCGATGGCCCAGCGGCTGATGAAATCGAGCGGGTCCACCGGCACTTTGCGCAGCTCCGCGACAGGCATTGCGGCGTAGCGCTGATGCAGGGTTGCGACGTTTTCCAGGTAGGTGGCCAGTACCCGCAGCTTGGCGGTCGAGCCGAGCTCCAGCTTGCTGCCTTCATTGATGTCGAAGGGCTGATCGGTGTTGTCGGTTTGTACCCGTACGCGGTTACCGGAAGGCGTGCGTTCGAACAGGGTGAAGCTGTAGCGCACCTCACGGGTCTTTTCCGGCGACAGCAGGCGCTCGCCGTAGAGCCCGACCTGCTCGGCGAAGGCCGGGTCGGCCAGGTGCTGCAGATAGGCGGTGACGGTATTCTGCAGCTCGCTCTGCAGGGTGCTGCTGACGGTCAGGTCGAGGCGGTCGAGGTCGTAGAGCGGCATGTTCAGCATGCTGGAGAGGCGGCCGCGGGCGACGCTGATGCCCTTGTTCGACTCCACGGCCTGCAGCGCAGGCTCTTCAACCCAGTTGCGGAAACGCAGCTTCGCATCGAGTGCGGCATCGCGCAGAGGCGAATCGATGATCCCGGCGTTCGCCAGCACGCGGATGTGGCTGTCGGTGAGGGTGTTCAGCTCCTCGTGGGCGTTGGACAGGTAATAGGAAGGGCGACGCTGGGCGATGAACAACGAGAGCACCTGGCGCATGGCCAGGCCGCGTTCGGCCAGGCGGCTGTCCTTGCTCGTCAGAATCTGGTTGACCCGGTTGAAGTCGGCGCCGTACCACACCCGCAGGCCATCGGCGATGCCGTGCACCTCGCCGTGTCCCGGCGCGGCTGAAAGCGGCACACTGTTCAGGTAATCCATGACGATGCGTTCGCGTGCGGCCAGGGTCTCCGGGCCGCCCTGGTAGGCGCGCACGCTGGCGGAAACCATCTGACGAATCTTTTCGGAAGCCGAGGCCGTGCGGCCGAATGGCGAGTGGCGATACTTTTCCAGCTGGGTCGCCAGGGTGCTACCCCCGGCCGACTGACCGTCGAAGTCGATGGCCTTGCCAACCTGGGTCAGCGCGGCCTTGGAGAAGCGCGGCCAGTCCACCGCCGGGTTGGCCAGGGGGAGTTCGCGGTCCAGCAGCTTGCGGTTCTCGATGAACAGCAGGCTGCTCACCAGTAATGGCGGAATACTGGCGAAATTCGGATAGCGTTGCTGCGGGTAGCTGAACTGGTAGAAGGGCTGGCCACGGCAGTCGCAGATGTTGATGCCGGCCTGAATCTTTTCCCGGTACGGCGGGAAGAGCCCGTGCTCGGTGTAGCTGATCAGGGCTGGGGAGAAACGGGTCTGTTGCTGGATTTCGAAGCCGCGCTTTTCCAGGCGTTCGAGCATCGTTGGCAGGACGGCGTAACCCAGGCGGCGGTCGAAGGGGCCGTCACCGGGATAGCGGATGGCGTTACTGGGCCCATCCTCCAGCTTGTAACTCAGGGTGGCGGCGTAACGGCTAAGCTCCCGGGCCTGGAAGCGAGAAGTTTGCATTTCATGGGTGGCGGCGGCGCCGACGATCCCGGCGGTCACTAGGAAAACGCTCCAGAACAGGAGTCGATGCTTTCGGCGGGGCTTTTTCGGCGGAACGCCGGGGTCATTGAGATGACCTTCGGGTACCTCGTTCCTGGCTTCGTCGGATTGCCATATTGCGCCCATAGTCCACCGGCCTGGCCTGTCACCGCTCTTGCTTGCAATCTTAGTAGGTCATTGGCCGGCTGCATGGCGGAGTGGAAGCAAAATGGGAGCGAATCCATGACAGGCGACAATCGGAGGCTACTGGGCCACAGCTGGCACGCCAATGCGCTGGCCTGGACTCGCGCAGTACGGGAAGGTCGCATCGAAAGCAGGCGATTGGCCACTGATCGCGCCATCCTCGACGCTGTCCTGGCCCATCGGCCAGCGCGGGTGCTGGACCTGGGGTGCGGCGAAGGCTGGCTGAGCCGGGCGCTGGCCGCGCAAGGTCTGGCAGTGCTGGGCATCGATGCCTCCAGGCCGCTGGTGGAGGCGGCGCAGCGTGCCGGCGGCGAGTTTCGTTGTCTCGACTACGCCGGGTTGCAGGCGGATCCAGGCCAATTGGGCGTCTTCGAAGCGGTGGTATGCAATTTTTCGGTCTTCGATGAGCATCTGGAGCCGCTGCTGGCAGCCTTGGGTGAGCTGTTGGCCGCAGACGGCGTGCTGCTGATCCAGACCCTGCACCCCTGGTTGGTCCGAGGCGAGGAGGGCTATCGAGATGGCTGGCGTTGCGAGAACTTCGCTGCCTTCGCCGGTGAGTTCCCCGAACCCATGCCTTGGTACTTCCGCACGCTGGAGTCCTGGTGCGGGCTGTTGTTGCGCAGTGGTTACCGCATCGACGCCTTGCGCGAGCCGGCTCATCCGCATACCGGTGAGCCGCTTTCCCTGTTGCTGGAGGCGAGACCAGTATCAAGCGGGCCATCTTGAATGGCGCACTCGGTTGCCGGAATATCCACGGCAACCGGCGATACGCCAGCCTTTCGAGGAATCAATCGTGCCCGGCATCCTCTCCCAATCGTCCGCCGGCCTCAGCCTGGCATTCGCCGGACTGCTGGCAGGCTGCCTGCTGTTGGCGGGGTGCGCCGGATTTCGCTCAGGGGTGGAAAGCGTTGCCTACGTCGGTGAGCAGGAAGCCGACGAACAGGGGCGTCTCAGGCTGGACGATGCGACCCTTGTCCTGCGCCTGAACAACCAGATCCAGCAGAGCGACTTTCAGGTGATCCTGTTCGTGGTGCCGGTGATGTACGACCCCATCGACAAGCCGCGCTACGACGAAAAGGACGGCATACGACTGCTTTTCGAAATCCAGCCAGTGACCACCGACTTCCGCTTCCGGCCGGAGCATGTCGTGCTGACGGTCGACGGCCGTTCGCTGTCGCCGTCATCGGTCTCGCTGATCATGGTCCGCGATCCCGGGCAGTTCCCGCTGGAAGGACTCCAGGCGATCAACCAGTCGCCTACCGGCCTGGACTACCCGTTGCGGGTGTCGCAGCGCAGCTGGCAGTTCATTCTCAAGTTCGCCGGGCCGGTGCCCACACCTTCCAGCGATATCCGCCTGGACCTGTCCCGTGCCCTGGAGCGGCCTGCGAAGCCGCCTCTGCCGCCGATCCGCTTCCGCTCCCGGGCCTGGAAGCAGGGGTACACCTGATCCTGTCCCAGCGCGCTGACCACTGGCCCTGCGCGCCGCGGTGAGGCGACTAGGCTGAATCCATTCATTGTTTCCGGAGATCATCGCCATGGCCGGTTCAACTGCCATTTCCTGCCTGCGTTACCGCGACGCGCCCGCCGCCATCGCCTGGCTTTGCCACACCTTCGGCTTCGTCGAGCACCTGGTAGTGCCCGAAAAAGATGGCAGCATCTCCCATGCCCAGTTGAGCCTCGGCGACGGCATGATCATGCTCGGTTCCGTGCGCGACACTGACTACGGCCGCCTGATGCGCCAGCCCGATGAGACCGGTGGGCTGGGCACCCAGAGCATCTATCTGGTGGTGGCTGATGTCGATGGCGTGCATGCGCGCGCCGTGGCCGCCGGCGCCACCATCGTGCTGCCGCTGAAAGATGAGGACTACGGTGGGCGAGGCTTCACCTGTCGCGACCCGGAAGGCCACTTGTGGAGCATCGGCTCGTACGATCCCTGGGCTTGAGCCGCGCGGGCCATTGCCGGATTATCCCGCCCCAGCTGCCGGCAATCCCGACTGAACGGACTTTCCGAGGAATACGCCATGCAAAACATCACCTTTCCAGACGGCACCCGGGTGCCCGCCATCGGCCAGGGCACCTGGCACATGGGCGAGAACCGCAGTGAACGCGCGCGCGAAGTCGCGGCGCTGCGCCAGGGGCTGGAACTGGGGCTGAAGCTGATCGATACCGCTGAGATGTATGCCGAAGGCGGGGCCGAGGAGGTGGTGGGCGAAGCCATCGCCGGCCGGCGCGATCAGGTGTTCCTGGTCAGCAAGGTCTATCCGTGGAATGCCAGCCGCCGGGGCACGGCCCTGGCATGCGAGCAAAGCCTCAAGCGCCTGGGCACCGACCACCTCGACCTCTACCTGCTGCACTGGCGTGGCGAGCACCCGCTGGCGGAGACGGTAGAAGCCTTTGAACGCTTGCGCGAGCAGGGCAAGATCGCTCGCTGGGGCGTTTCCAACCTCGACCTCGACGATCTTTTTGAACTGCCCGCCGGCTGCGCGGCCAACCAGGTGCTCTACAACCCCGAGGCACGCGGCATCGAGTTCGATCTGCTGCCTTTCCAGCAACAGCAGGGCATGCCGCTGATGGCCTACTGTCCGGTGGGGCAGGGCGGCAAGCTGCTGCGGAGCGCCAGCGTCCAGGAAATCGCCCGTCGCCATGACGCCAGCCCCGCTCAGGTCGTCCTGGCCTGGGCTTTGCGCCAACAGGGCGTGATGGTCATTCCCAAAGCAGTCGACCCGTTGCACCTCAAGCAGAACGCCGAGGCCCACAGGCTCCAACTCAGCGACGACGACCTCGCCCTGATTGACCACAGCTTCCCGCCGCCGCGCCGCAAGCGCTCATTGGAAATGGTCTGAGGCCGGCTTCTTCAAGTGGGGGCGAATTTACTCGCGAAAGATCGTGCTCGGGCTGTTCGCGAGCAAGCTCGCTCCTACAGGCAATCCGACTTCATCCTGTACATCAGGCATTTCGATTGTCACAGGCAGAGCCGATGACTCATGACCACGTCCTAGGCATGTGGTTTTCCAGGTTCAAATGAACTCGCTCCCACGGCTGGCTGCCTATCCCCGCACACCACTCGGCGGCGAATCCTGACTGATGGCAAGTTAATTCCTCATCCCAGATTCCTATTGTCCGACAGCTCTCATAGACTCTTGCCCACTTCTATCCAGGGATGGCCTTGATGAAACGTACGTTGTGGACGCTGTTTGGGGTGATGGGGGTCGTCGCGGTTTCCTGGGCTGAGGAACCGCCCGCGCAGGACCCGTTGCTCGATGCGCCAGCCGCGGCCACCGCCACCGGAAGCGAAGCCCGTGGCGTGCTGCGTGCCCGCAACCAGGCCGTGCTGGCCAGCGAGCTGCCCGGGCGTATCGTCGAGATGCCTTACGCCGAAGGCCAGGCCTTCAAGAAGGGCGAGGTGCTGGTTCGCTTCGACTGCAGCGCCTACCAGGCCCAGCTGAATGCTGCCAACGCCGCCGTGCGTGCGGCGCGGGAAGAGCTGAAGAACAAGCAGCAACTTGCCGCCCTCAATTCGGTTGGGCGCTTCGAGGTGGCCGTGGCCGAGGCGAGGCAGGCCCAGTCCCAGGCCGAGGCGCAGGTTTACCAGGTGCAAGTGCAGCGCTGCCAGGTGAAGGCACCCTTCGACGGCCAGGTGGTGGCGCGCAAAGTGCAACCCCACGAGAGCGTTGCCAGTGGCGCGCCGCTGTTGGAGGTTGTGGATAACCGCACCTTGGAGATCCACCTGCTGGTGCCTTCGCGCTGGCTGGACCGACTCAAGCCCAACCAGTCCTTCGAGTTCGTCCCCGATGAAACCGGAAAGTCGCTGCAGGCTGTGGTCAAGCGCCTGGGGGCGCGTATCGACGAGGGCAGTCAGACGCTTTTGCTGATCGGTGGCCTGCCCGCGGATGCCGAGGGTCTGCTGGCCGGCATGAGCGGCACCGCGCACTTCCCGGAGACACCATGAACGCGGCGACGCCCGGTGCGGTCGAGCGTGTGTTCGCGCTCTTCCTCGGTCTGGAAAAACAGGCTCGCCAGGCGGCCAGCACCGAGCAGCTGGGCTTCGCCATGGTCAACGACGGACAGACGCTGTTCGGCTTTCGTCATGCCGCACTGCTGATTGCCGGCAAGGTGCAGGCGTTGACTGGCATCAGCCTGGTGGAGCCCAACGCTCCCTTCGTGGCGTTTGTCGAGCGTGCCGCCGCGCAATTGCTGGGTCAGGGCCAACTGAATGAAATCCGCGCCGTCGATGCTGCGCTGCTGGACGAACAATCCCGAGCGGACTGGCAGTCGTTGTCTGCCGCCCAGGCCTGCTGGGTGCCCCTGAAGGATCGCCGTGGCGAGATGTTCGGCGGGCTCTGGTTGGCCCGCGAGCAACCGTTCAACGAGGCTGAACTGGCCCTGCTGGCCCAACTCGGTGAAACCTATGCCCACGCCTGGCTGGCCTTGCAGCCGCGCAAGCCCTGGCGCCTGCGCTGGCCGAAGAAGAAGTTGTTGGCCATTGCCGGTGGCCTCTGCCTGCTGCTCCTGATGCCAGTGCGCCAATCCGTGCTGGCACCCGCCGAAGTGGTGCCCCTGGGCGGTCGCGTGGTGGCGGCCCCGCTGGACGGCGTAATTGCCGAGTTCCTGGTCAAGCCGAACCAGAGCGTGGCCGCCGGCGACCTGCTGGTGCGCTTCGACGCCACTAGCCTCAAGGCTCAGGCGGATGTCGCCGAGCGTACCTTGGGGGTGGCTGAGGCTGAGCTCAAGGCCAACTCCCAACGCGCTTTTGCCGACGCCGAATCCAGCTCACGTATCGACCTGCTGGCCGCGCGGGTGGAACAGAAGCGTGCCGAGCGCAATTACGCCCGCCAACTGCTGGCCCGTAGTGAAGTGCGCGCCGAGCGTGCCGGTATTGCCGTGTTCGCCGATGCAGAGCGCCTCACCGGCAAACCGGTACAGACCGGTGAGCGATTGATGCAGATCGCCGACCCACGCCAGGCCGAACTGCGCATCGAGTTGCCCGTAGGGGATGCCATCGCCCTGCAGCCCGGCGCCGAGGTGGCGCTGTTTCTCGACAGCGATCCGCTGAACCGCCACGGTGCGCGCCTGGAACGGGCGGCCTATGAAGCCCAGGCCACCGCCGCCGGGCAACTGGCCTACCGCCTGGACGCTGCCTTCCTGGAAACGCCGCCCCGCATCGGCCTGCGCGGCACCGCCAAGCTCTTCGGTGACCGCGTGCCGTTGGCGTATTACCTGCTGCGCCGGCCGCTCGCCGCGCTGCGCCAGAGTCTGGGCTTCTGATGCTGCCCGCACTGCGTCCCGACCTGCAGCTGTCACCGGCGGCGCCAGCGCTCGACGGTGCGCCCCAGTGGACACTGGCCGACCCACTGAGCGGACGGTACTTCAAGCTCGGCGCCGCCGCGGTGCGCCTGCTGCGTCATTGGGCGCTGGGCGATCCGCAGCGGGTGCTGGAGGCCGCCAATACCGAGCCCGGTCTGCCTCTGGGAAAGGAGGAGATCGAGGAATTGCTGCGTTTCCTTGGCAACCACGATCTGATCACTGGCCTGGATGACGCGCAGCGGGCCAGCTACGCCGTGAAGGCCACGTCTGTGCGCCAAAGCCCGTGGAAGAAGGTGCTGCACCAGTACCTGTTCTTCCGAATTCCGCTGTGGCGGCCCGACGCCTTCCTCAATCGCGCCTGGCCTGTACTCGAGCGCAATGGCCACTGGTTGCTGCGTTGGGGGCTGCCGCTGGTGTTCGCCCTCGGCCTGTTCCTGGTGGCGCGGGACTGGCAGCGCTTTATCGCCACCTTCCCGCACCTGTTCAGCTTCGGCGGCGCCCTGGCTTTTGGTGTCGCCCTGACCTTCGCCAAGCTCTGTCACGAGTTCGGCCATGCCTTCATGGCCAAGCGTGCCGGCTGCCGGGTGCAAAGCATGGGCCTGGCCTTCATGGTGCTGCTGCCGATGTTCTACACCGACGTCAGCGACGCCTGGCGGGTCAAAGACCGTCGTTCGCGGCTGCTGATCGGCGCCGGGGGCGTGCTCGCCGAGCTGGTGTTGGCTGTGCTCGCACTGCTGGCCTGGTCGCTGCTGCCGGACGGGCCGGCGCGCACGTCGGCCTTCATGCTGGCAAGCGCCACCTGGATCACCACGGTGCTCATCAACCTCAACCCGTTCATGCGCTTCGATGGCTACTTTCTGCTCAGTGACCTATGGGGCGTGGAAAACCTTCAGGCGCGGGCCTTCGCCCTGTGTCGCTGGCGCCTGCGCGAGACCTTGTTCGGTTACGGCGAGCCCATGCCCGAACCCTGGCAGCCGGCCATGGCGCGGCGCCTGATCGTCTGGGGCTACGGCTCGTGGCTGTGGCGCGCGGTGCTGTTCTTCGGGATCGCCCTGGCGGTCTATCACCTGTTCTTCAAGGTGCTGGGCATCTTCCTGATGCTGGTGGAACTGGTCTGGTTCATCGGCCTGCCGATCTGGCGCGAGCTGAGCGAATGGTGGCAACGCCGCGACCAGGCCGAACCTCGCACGGTCGTACTGGCCGGGGTTGGGCTGGCGATGCTGCTGGCATTGCTGGCGCTGCCCTGGCGCGGTTCGGTGGAGGTGCCGGCGTTGCTGGAAGCCTCCCGCGCTACCACCCTGCACGCACCGGTGGCCGCGCGGCTGAAGGCGCTGCATGTGAAGGATGGTCAGGCGGTGGAAGAGGGCGAGTTGTTGCTGGAACTGGAATCCCCGGACCTGGACGCCCGGCAGTCCATCGTTCGTCGCGAGATAGAGATTCTCCAACTGCAGCTGCGCCGTCAGGCCGGGCGCAGCGAGACCGCCGCCGACGCCGGCATTATCGAGCAGCAACTGGCCGAAGCCTTGGCTGAGTACCGTGGCCTGGCCGCCCAGCGTGAGCGCTTGCAACTGCGTGCGCCCCAGGCCGGAGCGGTGCGCGACCTGCTGCGCGACCTGATCCCAGGCCGCTGGCTCAACCCCGGCGAAACACTGGCGCGCGTGGTTGAGCCTGGCCTGCGCCTGCGCGGCTACCTGGCCGAAGAAGAACTCTGGCGGGTGGAGCCCGGTGCCGAAGGGCGCTTCATCGCCGACGACCCCGCGCGCCCGGCTCTGCCGGTGCGGCTGGACGAAGTGGATGCCACTGGCGTTGCCTATCTGGAACTGGAGGCCCTGAGTTCCGATCACCATGGCCCCATTGCCGTGCGCCGCGACGCCCAGCAGCGCGCCGAGCCGGTACAGGCCCAGTACGGCGTGCGCCTGAGTCTGTTAGAGGACGACATCCACCCGGCCCAGCCCCTGCGTGGTGTGGTCGTGCTGGATGGGGAAGGGCAGTCGCTGCTGGGCTCCGCCTGGCGAAAACTGGCGGCGTTGGGCGTGAGGGAAAGTGGTTTCTGATCTCCAAGGAGCAAGGACGGTTCCATGCCAATCCCCCCATTGCCGATTTGCTCGCGCCTGCCGCTGAGGTTCGCGCTGGCCCCCCTGCTGGAAGCCCTGGCGCTTATCGAGGCTGAGGCATGGCAGAGCCACTTCAACACCGGCTACTACGAAGGCGACTGGAGTGGCGTCGCACTGATTACCCCCGAGGGCTCGCTCTTGCCGCTGGCGCCAGGGCAGGGCTCCCCCATCCGCAGCACCTGGTGGCAGCGCGAGGCGGCCTGGAAAGAGCTGCTCGGAGCCTTCCACACCACAGTGCGCAGTGCGCGCCTGCTTCGCCTGGGCCCGGGGTCGCGAATCCATGAGCATCGCGACCTGGATCTGGGCCAGTCCGGCAGTGACGTGCGCCTGCACATCCCCTTGCTTAGCCCGGTCGGCGTGGAGTTCCTCGTCGATGGCCTGCAGGTGCCCATGCAACCTGGCGAGTGCTGGTTCCTCGACCTGTCACGGCCGCATCGGGTGGACAACCCAGGGCCGGGGGAGCGCATCCATATGGTGCTGGACTGCCAACCCAATGACTGGATGGTTGCTGCCATCGATCAGGGCCTGCCCACTACTCCCATGCTGCAACAGGGTAGGGCGGGGCAGGACTTTGCACGATTCCGCCAGTTGGTGGAGCAGGACGCGAGCCTTGCCCAGCGACTGCGGTCGTTGACTGAGGTTCGCGACTTCTTGCAGGAAACCGTCGAACTGGCTGCCGCGTGCGGCCTGCACTTTTCCGAGGCGGACGTCCTTGCCGCCATGCGCCTGGGCAAGCAGGCGTGGAGCGAGCAATGGAAAGCATGAATTTACCCAGCGATCTTCACGGCTGGCTGCCGGTACGCGCCTGGCAACACGACGGCGAGTGGCGCCTGGACTGGTGCTGGTTCGGTGAGCAGCGGCTCACAAGGCCCTTCTTCCGTGACGACGTTGACCTGGCCCTGCGGTTGCCGTTCAACCAGGCCTTGCGCCGCGAAACGGGACTGGATGCGCTGCTGGAGTGGCACGTCTCCAGCCCGGGGCTTGCGCCGAGTGCCCTGATCTTTCATGCCTCCCGCTGCGGCTCGACCCTGATGGCCCAGATGCTGGCAAGCCTTGAACGGCATGTCGTGCTGTCCGAGCCTCCGCCGCTGGATAGCCTGTTGCGCGCGCATTTCCACGATCCCTCCGTTGCGTCGCAGCAGTCGGCGTGGGTCGCAGCGCTGATGTCGGCCTATGGCCAGCGCCGTAGCGGGGGCGAGCAGCGTCTGATGGTCAAGCTGGATGCCTGGAACGTGTTCGAAGCGCCGCTGCTACACGACCTCTACCCGAATACGCCGCGCATCTTTCTGTACCGCGATCCGCTGGAAATTGTCGTTTCCCAATTGCGCCAGCCTGGCATGCATCGGGTGCCGGGCATGCTGGGGCCATCGGCCCTGGATTTTGCCGGTGAGGACATCGCGGCGATGTCGCCGCTGGAATACACCTGCCGCACGATCGGACGCATCCTCCAGCAAGGGCTTGAGCTGTGCCGGGTCCATGGCGGTATACCGGTTAATTACAGCGAACTTCCCGATGCGCTCTGGGGACGCCTGGCTCCTGTGTTCGGCCTCGGCGAAGCCGATACGCCGAAGCTGCGGGATATCGCGGCATTCGATGCCAAGCAGCCGGCCATGTGGTTCAGCGCCGACAGCCAGCGCAAGCGTGATGAGGCCAGCGGCGAAGTACGCGTGGCCGTGGAACGTTGGGCGGACGATTCGTACGAAGGATTGGAGAGCTTACGCCACATAGATCGGACATGTCCGACAGGCTTTGGTGATTAGTCGTATTGATTATTAACCAAGCGGTGGCTATTGGCCGGCAGGTTCAGCTAATCTCTCGCTGTTGAGGTCGCGTGATATCAAAACAATAGGATGCCGACTCTCCCAGGCGGGTAGGTCAGCAAGGACGCACGGCACCATGGCAACTATCGAGTTGAACCTTCGCCCCATTGCAGAAGCCGACCTGGTTTTCCTGCGGCAGCTTTACGCGACCAACCGTGCCGATGAAATGGCCTCCACCGGCTGGAGCCAGCCGGCCATCGACACCTTCCTCGCTCAACAATTCGACGCCCAGCACCGCTATTACCAGGAGCATTACCACGATGCGCAGTTCTCGCTGATCTGCCATCTGGGTCAGGCCATCGGCCGGCTGTATGTCTTCCGTGGTCCGACCACTCTCAATCTGATCGATATCGCCCTCTTGCCCGAATGGCGCGGGCAAGGCATCGGCACGCGCTATCTACAGGCGCTGACCAACGAGGCGGATGAAGCCGGCAAGGCGATTCGCCTGTTCGTCGAGCCTGGTAATCCGGCTACGCACCTGTACAGCCGTTTCGGCTTCGTCGTCACGGGCAATAACCGCGTGTATCTACAGATGCAGCGCAGCGCCAGGACTTCACTCGCACAGGAAGCATCGGCATGAGCCTGATCCCGACTCGACAGGATTTCGAACAGCAGCTTCATCAGCCATGGCAGCTGAGCTGGGAGAGCGGCGATGGCGTCGCCGTGACGCTGATCGAGGTCAGCGAGGGCCAGGCGATGAACTCACGCCATGAATGCTACAGCGCCATCTTCGCGCAGCCGGTTGGCATCCAGATGCCACAACACAGCTATCGGTTGCGTAGCCCCAGTAATGCCGAATGGACGGTGATGCTGAGCCCCATTGGGCCGGATGAGGACGGCGAGCACCATTTGTTGCAGGCGGTGTTCCACTGCCGCAAGGCCCTGTAGGGCGGTCCGGATTAAAGAGGTTGTCCGCGCATCGATGCGCACCCTGCCGCCTGGGCGGCATCAACAAGGAGCAACAGCAATGAGTGATCCCTTCCTCGGCGAAATCCGCATGGTCGGCTTCAACTTCGCCCCCCGTGGGTGGGCCTTATGTCAGGGCCAAGTGATGTCCATCGCGCAGAACTCCGCCCTGTTCTCGCTGCTCGGCACGCTGTACGGCGGCAATGGCCAGGTCACCTTCGGCCTGCCGGACTACCGTGGACGCAGCCCGGTGGGACAGGGGCAAGGCCCGGGCCTGAGCCCGATCGATATCGGTGAAGTGAGCGGCTCGGAAAACGTGACCATTCTCTCCAACCAGATGCCGGCCCACACCCACACCGCGACGCCCACCAGCAACTCCATCAGCGCGTCCGGTCAGGCCTCCATACCTGCTGCGACCACCGGTACCACCCAGGCCAATCCAGGTCCGACCACTGTCCTGGGCCCGATCGCGGCTGCTGGCCGTGCTGGCAGCCTGTACGCCACCGGTACCCCGGATACCACCCTGGCACCGTTCAATGTCAGCGTGCTGGGCGACATGCCGGGCATCAACATTGGCATCAGCGGCGGCAGCCAGCCCCTGGCGATCCGCAACCCGTTCCTGGGCACCAACTTCGTAATCGCGCTCGAGGGCATCTTCCCGTCGCGCAACTGATCCCGGCCCGCCCCGGGCGGATTACTGGCGTCGTAACAGTACAGGGGGGGAAGGCGAGACTCGTCTTCCCCTTCGTTGAATCGCAGTAGGAGGTGTTCCATGTGGTGGAAGAAGACTGCTCGCGAGCAAGTGGCCGCTCAGCCGGCTCGCTCGGCGCTTGCCTTGGCGCTCGAAGCCCGAATGATGTTCGACGGCGCAGTCGCTGCTACCGCGGTGGACGCGGCGGATACCGCACCTGCTACTGATGCCTCTGGTCACCAGGGTGCTCAGGCCAATGCTACTCAGCATGACAGCTCGACCGAAAACCTGGCGGCGACGCCGTCGGGCACCTCCGACAATCGCCAGGAAGTAGTCTTTGTCGACAGTAATGTCAGAGATTACCAGCAGCTCGTCAGCGGCCTGAAACCGGGCACCGAAGTCGTGGTGCTGGATGCAAACAAAGATGGGCTGCAGCAGATTGCTGACTACCTCGACGGTCGCAGCGGCATCGATGCCATTCACATCCTTAGTCACGGCGATGTGGGCAAGATCCAGCTAGGTAACGACTGGCTGGACAGTGGCGATCTAGCCGCTCGTGGCGAGTTGCTCGATGCCATTGGCCAATCCCTCGACAAGGATGGCGACATCCTGGTCTACGGCTGTCGAGTGGGAGATGGCGGCGCGGGCAACGACTTTGTCCAGACCCTGGCCAACGCAACTGGCGCGGATGTCGCCGCCTCGGACGACATGACAGGCGCGGCCGGATTGGGCGGTGATTGGACCCTGGAGCGAAGCCAGGGCACTGTCGAAGCCAGCGCGCTGCTTGGTCTGGAGACCTACAACGGGTTGCTGGCGACGCCCGCGGACCAGAATTTCGACGCGCTTCCTCTCGCGGGCCAGGGGAGCAACAGCGTCACGATTGGCGGGGTCACCTACTTCAACAACGACAGCATTGACATTTCGATCGTCAATAACGGTTTCATCGCGGGCGACACGGACCATGCCCTCGCATACAGGAGCACGGGCCCCAACACCTCTACGGAAGTCGGATTCAAGACCCAGGATGGGTCGGAATTCAAACTGAACGGTTTTGTCGTGGACCGTGGTTTTGGCTTGGACAACTCGTTCACCATCAGCGCCTATCGCAATGGTCTGCTGATCAATACCAAAGTCGTCGATGTATCGTTGGGCACCGCGACCTTCAACGTCAGCGGCGACAGCAATTGGGAGTACATCGACGAAGTCAGGATCACCGGAGCTGACCTCGACGTCGACATCGATGACATCGATTTCAGCGACGCTGTTATCCCCGATACCACGCCGCCAACGGTGACGTCCGTCAGTTCCAGTACGGCCAATGGCACCTACAAGGCTGGCGACGTCATCTCGATTCAGGTGACCTTCAGCGAGGTGGTCACGGTCACCGGCACGCCCCGGCTCACCCTGGAAACTGGCGCCATCGATCGGGTCATCAACTACAGCAGCGGTTCCGGGTCCAACACCCTGACCTTCAACTACACGGTCCAGGCGGGCGATACCAACACCGACCTGGACTATCTCAGCACCGGCTCCCTGGCCCTCAACGGCGGCACCATTCGTGATGCCGCCGCCAACAATGCCACCCTGACACTGGCGTCACCGGGCGCTGCCGGTTCGCTGGGCGCCAACAAGAACATCGTGATCGACTCGGCGCCGAGCATCGGCAACGTCAACGGTGAAAGCGTCGACTGGGCAGGAGTCGGCAATACGGTCACGCTGGATTCGGACAACAACGCTGTCATCAGCGATACCGAGAAGGGCGCGCTCAACAGCGGCAACGGCAACTGGGCCGGCGCAAGCCTGACCGTGCAGCGCTCGGGTACAGCCGTTACTACGGATACCTTTGGCTTCAACACCTCGGGTGCGCTGTTCACGGTCAGCGGCAGCGACCTGCAGTCCGGCGGCCAGACCTTCGCCACCTTCACCTCCGCTGGCGGCGTGCTGACAATCACCTTCACCAGCAGCGGCACCACTGCCACGACCGCCCTGATCAACAACGTGGCGCAGCGCGTTACCTATAGAAGCGATACGCCGGCTGGCGACGCGACCGTCCAGTACGCCCTGAGCGATGGCACCTCCACAGCCACGGCTGATGTCACGGTCACCAGTGACACGATCTACGTCACCAGCACTTCCGATGACGGCTTGATTGATGCGAGCAACGGCGTAGGCCTGCGTGAAGCGATCGCCATTGCGGCGGCTGATGCAACGGGTACGCAGACCATCATTCTCGGCAGCAGTGTGGCGGGCCAGACCATCACGCTTGGCAGCGGCCTGAGCCTGGGCGAGAGCCTGAGCTTCAATGGCGATTCGGCCACCGGCCTGATCATTACTGGTAGCACCATCACCCTGGGTGGCGGTACCACTACAGGCTTCACCAACGCCAGTGGCAGCGTCACTCTCAACAGCACCCTGGCAGGCACTGGCGCGCTGGCCAAGTCCGGCGCGGGCACCCTGACGCTTGGCTCTACCAGCAACAACGGTGGCTGGTCCGGCGCGATGTCGGTAACCGGCGGTACCCTCAATGCCGATACCGGCTCGCGCTTGTCGAGTGGGGACCTGACCCTGGACGGCGGCACCCTGGCCATGACTGTGACGGGGGCGGCAGGGACGACTACCACCGTCGCCAACGCGGTCACCTTGGGGGCGGGTGGCGGCACCATCAGCGTCGGCGGTGGCAGCGGCGCCAACATCGCCAACTTCAGCGGTGTGATTTCCGGTTCCGGTAGCTTGACCAAAACCGCGGCGGCCATCCTGCAGCTCAGCGGCAGCAACAGCTACGCCGGGACGACCACGGTCAATGCGGGCACTCTGTCTATCAGTGGCGATGGCAATCTGGGAAGCGGCGGCGTCGTCCTGAACAACACCACCACGCTAGCGGTGACGGGCCCCACTACCATCGACAACGCCATCACCCTGAATAGCTTCGCCACTATTAACAACAGCGGGGCGGTAACGCTGGATGGCGCCATCAGCGGTGGCGGCAATTTGGACAAAGTCGGTGGTGGTACGCTGACTTTGACGGGAACCAACAGCTACCTGGGCTCCACAACGGTGAGTTTGGGCACCCTGAGTATTGCCGGTGATGCCAACCTGGGCAGTGGTGGGGTGAACCTGAACAGCGGCGGGGCGCTGACGGTGACCGGTGCGACCACCATCGATAACAACATTGCCCTGGGGGACAATATCTCGCTCACCAACACCAACGCGGTCACCCTGTCGGGTGTGATCAGCGGCGGTGACAACTTCAGCAAGTTCGGGGCGGGCACCCTGACGCTCAGTGGCACAAACACATATACCGGCACTACCGAAGTGAGAGCCGGCACCCTGAGCATTACCGGTGACCAGAACCTGGGCAGCGGCGCCGTGAGCTTGCTCAGCGGGACCACGCTGAGCATCACGGGCAACACCACGATCGACAACGCCATCGGCCTGGCCGGTACGGCCAGCCTGGCGTCCAGTGCGGCGGCCACCCTCTCCGGCGCCATCAGCGGCTCGGGCGGCCTGACCAAGACGGGCACCGGCACACTGATCCTGTCGGGAACCAACAACTACACCGGTGCCACGACGGTGTCGGCGGGCACGCTTGCCGTGAATGGCAGCACCACCAGCGCCACCACCGTCGCCAGCGGCGGAACCCTGGCCGGCAGTGGCACCCTGGGCGGTGCCGTGACCATCCAGAGCGGCGGTATTCTGTCGCCCGGCAATTCCGGCTCAGGCGCGCTGACCATCATTGGCAACCTGGGCATGGCCACCGGCAGCACCCTGGCGGTGGATATCAACGGCACCACTGCCGGTACCGGCTTCGATCAGCTGGTGGTCACTGGCACGGTGGACGTTTCCGGCGCGACCTTGGCTGTCAATCACGGCTATGCACCTGGCAACGGCGACGCCTACACCATCATCTCCAACGATGCCACCGATGCCGTCACCGGTGCCTTCAGCGGCCTGGCCGAGGGCGCTACCACCACCGCAGGTGGCAACAGCACGGTACTGACCGCCAGTTACATCGGCGGCACCGGTAACGACTTCATCCTGACCGCGCCGATCAACGCAGCGCCTGTTGTCGGCAGCCTCAACGGCGACAGCATCACCTTCACCCAGGGCAGTGGCACCGTCCTGCTCGACATCGGCAGCAACGCCACCGTCATCGACTCCGATTCGCCCGATTTCGATGGTGGCAACGTCACCGTGTCCATCGTCACCAACGGCGTAGCCGGCGAGGATGCGCTCGGCATTCGCAACCAGGGTACCGGCGCGGGGCAGATCGGCGTCTCCGGCAGCAACGTGACGTACCAAGGGACCCTCATCGGCAGCTTCACCGGCGGCAGCGCCGGGGCCGATCTGGTCATCAGCCTCAACAGTTCGGCCGATGCAGTGGCCGTCCAGGCGTTGATTCGCAACCTCAGCTACAACAACACCAACGCCACCAACGGCATCGGCCAGGCCGACCGCACGGTCCGTATCACCGTCAATGACGGCGATGGCGCCACGTCCAGCAATGCCGATGTAACGGTTGCCGTGGTCGAAACCGTAGCGCCGACTACCGTCAGCATCGTGGTTGCCGACACAGCACTGAGCGCTGGCGAAACCAGCACCGTCACCCTCTCCTTCAGCGAGGCGGTGACGGGCCTCACCACCGCCGACTTCACCGTGGCAAACGGCGTACTCAGCAACCTCAGCACCTCGGACGGCGGTATCACCTGGACCGCCACCCTGACGCCGGATAGCAATGTCCAGGACGCCGGCAACCTGATTACCCTGAACAACACCGGCTACACCGATCAGGCCGGCAATGCGGGTGTCGGCACCACAGATTCCAACAACTACGCCATCGACACCCAGCGCCCGACAGCCAGCATCGTCGTGGCAGACACCGCACTGAAGGCCGGCGAAACCAGCACCGTCACCATCACCTTCAGCGAGGCGGTGACCGGCCTCACCACCGCCGACTTCACTGTCGCCAATGGCACGCTCAGCAGCCTGAGCTCGTCCAATGGCGGCATCACCTGGACCGCCACCCTGACGCCGGATAGCAATGTCCAGGATGCCGCTAACCTGATCACCCTGGACAACACCGGCTACATCGACCAGGCCGGCAACGCGGGTTCCGGCACCACCGATTCCAACAACTACGCCATTGATACCCAGCGTCCCAACGCCACCCTAGTCGTGGCCGATACCTCGTTGATTGTGGGCGAAACCACCACGGTCACCATCACCTTCAACGAAGCCGTGACGGGGCTGGACCTGGCCGATTTCACCGTCGCCAATGGCAGCCTGAGCAACCTGAGTTCGGCGGATGGCGGCATCACCTGGACGGCCACCCTGACCCCGAGCGCCAGCGTCGAAGACAGCGGCAATCTCATCAGCCTGGACAACACCGGAGTGATCGACGCCGCCGGCAATACCGGCATCGGCAGCACCGACTCCAACAACTATGCCGTCGATACCCAGGCTCCGTTGAACGCAGTGCCGGGCGCGCAGGTCACCAACACCGTGACTCCGATCGTGTTCAGCAGTGGTAACGGCAATGCCCTGACCGTGACCGAGGGTGGCAACCTGACCACCGTCGTCTCGGTGGCCAGCGGCACCCTCAGCGCTACCACCGGCGGCGGCGCGATCATCAGTAACAATGGCACCGGCAGCGTGACCATCAGTGGCACGGCAGCAGAAATCAACGCCGCGCTGGAAGGGCTGGTCTACACCCCGGCGGCGGCCGGTGGTACCAGCATCAGCATCCAGTCCACCGATGCCGCCGGCAACAGCGACAGCGACAGCGTCGCCGTGACCGTGAACAACAGCACCCTGCTGGTGACGTCCAACCTGGATACCGGTGACGACCAGACCGGGGGCGCCAGCTTTGCGGCCGACCTGGCTGATGGCAATGGCCTGAGCATTCGCGAAGCGCTCTTGTGGGCGCGCGCGGGCGACACCATCACCTTCGACCTGAATGGCGCGCTGGCCGGCAATCAGGGCGGCACTATCGTCCTTGGCGGCAACCAGCTCGACATCAACTACAGCAACCTGCGCCTGGACGGTGACCTGAACGATGACGGCGTCGCCGACGTGACCCTCTCCGCCAACGGCGCCAGTCGGGTGATGCAAGTCGGTAACAGCCTCGCGGGTGTCGAGATTTCCGGCCTGGTGCTGACACAGGGCAGTACGGGTGGGGGAGGCGCCGGTCTCAATATCGGCTTCGGCTCCAGCGTGACCCTTCGTGATTCGGTAGTCAGCAACAGCACGGATACTGGCCTCGGCGGTGGCGGCATTTATGCGAGTGGCGCGAACCTGACGATGGTCAACAGCACCGTCAGCGGCAATACCAGCAATACGTTCGGCGGCGGTGTTCGTGTGGTGGGGTCTGGCGGCACGCTGACGATGCTCAACAGCACCGTCACCGGCAACACCACCACCGGCGCTGGCGCCCACGGCGGCGGCCTCCAGTTCGGCGGTACTGGTGGTTTGACCATCATCAACAGCACCTTCAGCGGCAACGCCGCCCTTGGCGCCGGCTCGCTGGGGGGCGGTATCCGTGTCACCAGCGGTACGTCCTTCATCTACAACACCACAGTGGTCGGCAACGCCGCGTCCGGCAGCGGTGGCGGTATCCACGCCAATGGCGCCGACACGCTGGTCAACACCGTGGTCGCCGGCAATACCTCCGGTGCCGGCGCCGCCGCGGCAATTGGCGGTTCGCCGCTGGCTACGGGCGGTATCGCAGACGACGTCGCCTCGACAGTCGAGACCGCCACCAATAGCTATTTCGGCAGCAATGTCAGCATCACCACTGCCAGCGGTGTACTGAACAACCAGGGCACCGCCAACCTGCTGCTGGGCAACCTGGCCAATAACGGCGGGTCGGTGCAGACCCACAAGCCCCAGGTGGGCAGTGCATTGCTCGACGCTGGCAGCAATGCCGGCCTGCCGCTCGACACCTATGACCTGGATGACGATGGCAATACCACCGAGGTGCTGCCGATCGACGCTATAGGCAACGTGCGGGCCACTGGCAGCGCGGTCGATATCGGTGCAGTGGAAGCCAATGCACCGCCGGTGCTGGGCAACGTCAATGGTGGCGGCAGCTACACCGAGGGTGATGCGGCCATCGTGATCGATGCCGATGCCAGCGTGTCCGATGCGGACCTGGACCTGCTCAACGGTGGCAGCGGCAACTACGACGGTGCCTCCCTGGTCGTGGTGCGCAATGGCGGCGCCAATGCCAGCGACCTGTTCGGCTTCCTCGAAGGCAACGGCATCACCCTGGTGGGCAGCAGCCTGATCAAGAACGGCCAGGTGATCGGCAGCTTCGACACCAGCACGAGTGGCCAACTGACCCTGACCTTCACCGACGCCAACGGCCAGATTCCGACCACGGCGGACGTGAACCACATCCTCCAGCAACTGACCTATGCCAACAGCTCCAATGACCCGGTCGCCAGCATCGCCCTGAGCTGGACCTTCGCCGATGAACTGGGCGCCACTGCGGTTGGCAGTACGCTGGTCAACCTGGTGGCGGTCAACAACGCACCAACCGCCGCCGCCACCGGCAGCAACCCCACCCATACCGAGAACGGCGCCGCCGTCGATCTGTTCAGCGGCATCAGCGTCGGCACGGTCGAAGCGGGCCAGAGCATCACCGGCCTGACCTTGACCGTCAGCAACCTCGCCAACGGCGCCAGCGAGATCCTGAGCATCGACGGTACCGACGTCCTTCTGGTCAACGGCGCCAGTGGCACTACCGCCAGTAATGGCATCGGCTACAGCGTCAGCCTGGTGGGCGGCACCGCTACCATCACCTTGACCCATGCCGGTCTGAGCACTGCAAGTGCCCAAGGCGTGATCGATGGCATGACCTATCGCAATAGCAGCGAAGCGCCTGCTGCCGGTAGCCGCGTGGTTAACCTGACCAGCATTCGTGACAGCGGCGGCACCGGCAATGGCGGGGTGGACACCAGCAGCCTCTCGATTACGGCCACCGTGAACGTGGTGGCGGTCAACGATGCACCGGTCATTACTGCACCGGGTTCCATCAGCGTCACCGAAGATGTTGCCCAGGCCCTGAGCGGCATCTCCTTCAGCGACGTGGATGCCAGCACTGGCAGCGTCACCGTGACCTTCAGCGTGGCCAGCGGCAGCCTGGGCGCCATCAGCGGCAGCGGTGTCACCGTGGCCGGTTCCGGCACCGGTACCCTGACCCTCGTGGGCAGCATCAGCGATATCAATGCCTTCATCGCTGCCAATGGCGTGAGCTTCACCGCCGCAGCCAATGCCACGGCCAACGTGACCCTGACCATCGGCATCGACGATGGCGGCAATACGGGTACCGATCCAGGCAACTCCGGCACCGGTACCTCCGAAGCCTCCAGCACCACCGTCACCCTGGCGGTAAGTGCGGTGAACGATGCACCTTTCAACAGCCTGCCGGTGGTGCAGGGCGTCAACCAGGATGCGAACCTGGTGTTCAACGCCGGCAATGGCAACCTGATCAGCATCAGTGATGTGGACGTCGGAGGTGGCACCCTGCAGGTCACCCTGACTGCGACCAACGGCCTGATTTCCTTGAGCGGTATCAGTGGTCTCAGCTTCAGCAACGGCGACGGTACTGCCGACGGCAGCATGACCTTCACCGGCACATTGGCGGATATCAACAACGCCCTGAACGGCCTGACCTTCAGCCCAACCGCCGGCTACAACGGGCCGGCCAGTATCCAGATCAGCACCAGCGATCTGGGGGGCACAGGCAGCGGCGGCGCCCAGACCGACACCGACACCCTCTCCATCACCGTCAACCCGATCAACCCGGTGATCATCGACATCGGCGTCAGCAACCCGGATGGCGGCTACAAGGTGGGCGACGTCATCACCATCACCGTCACCTTTGATCAGGCGGTGATCGTCGACACGTCCGGCGGCGTGCCCACGCTGCTGCTGGAAACCGGCCTGCTGGACCGCACTGTCACCTACGTTTCCGGCTCGGGCAGCAATACCCTGACCTTCAACTACACCGTGCAGGCGGGTGACCTCAGCGCCGACCTGGATTACCAGTCCAGCGGTGCCCTGACGCTCAACGGTGGCAGCATCCGCAATGCCGGTAACGCCAGCGCCATTCTGACGCTGCCGACCGCGGGCGGTGCCGACTCCATCGCCGGGCAGCACGGCATTGTCATCGACGGTGTGGTGCCGCAAGTCACCAGCGTCAGCGTACCGGCCAATGGCACCTATGTGGCCGGTCAGAACCTGGACTTCACCGTCAACCTCAGCGAAGCGGTGACCGTCGACACCACTGGCGGCACGCCGCGAATCGCTATCACCCTGGACGGCGGCGGCACGGTGTTCGCCGACTACCTGAGCGGCTCTGGTACTACGGCGCTGGTGTTCCGCCTGACCGTCGCCAGCGGCCAGCTCGATACCAATGGCATCAGCGTCGGCGGCGCCATCCAGGCCAATGGCGGCACCCTGCGCGATGGCGTGGGTAACGACGCCAACACCAGCCTCAATAACGTCGCCAGCACTACGGGTGTGCGGGTGGATGCCGTTGTGCCGGTGGTGGGCAGCGTCAGCGTGCCGGTGGGCATTCCCTACAACGCCGGCGATACCCTGACTTTCGTGGTCAACGCCAGCGAGGCGGTGATCGTCAATGGCATCCCGCGCCTGTCCCTGGATATCGGTGGTACCACGGTCTTCGCCAACTACGTGGCCGGTTCCGGTACCAGCACACTGGTGTTCCAGTACACCATCCAGGTGGGCGACAACGACGCCAACGGCATTGCCGTGACCGGTCTCGCCAGTAATGGCGGCAGCCTGCTGGACGCCGCTGGCAACGCCATGACGCTGACGCTGAACAGCGTTGGCGATACCAGTGGCGTGATCGTCGACACCGTCGCGCCCAACCCGAGCGGCATCGTCAGCGTCGATCCGTCGCCCACCAATGCCGGCAGCGTGCGCTACACCGTGACTTTCAGCGAAGACGTCAGCGGCGTGGACCTCGGCGACTTCACCCTGGTGACCACCGGCAGCGCAGGTGGCAGCCTGACCGGCCTGGTGCAGATTGACGCCCGCACCTATCAGCTCACTGTCGGCGGCTTGAGCGGCACCGGTACCCTGGGGCTCAACCTCAACGGTTCCGGTACCGGCATCGTCGACGTTGCCGGCAACGCCGTCAGCGGCGGCCTGGTCGGCGCGGTGTACAGCGTCGACCGTGATGTGCCCACCGTCACCGGCGTCAGCGTTCCGGTCGGCGTGCACTACAACGCTGGCGACACCCTGACCTTCGTGGTCAGCGCCAGTGAAGCGGTCATCGTCAACGGCGTACCGCGCCTGGCCATCGACATGGGCGGCACCACTGTGTTCGCCGATTACGTGGCGGGCTCGGGCAGCAGCACACTGGTGTTCCAGTACACCGTCCAGGTGGGCGACAACGACGCCAACGGCATCGCCGTCACGGGCCTGGTGGCCAATGGCGCGACCCTGCGTGATGCCATCGGCAACTCGATGAACCTGACGCTGAACGGCGTTGGCGATACCAGTGGCGTGATCGTCGACACCACGGCGCCGAACGCCAGCGCGACAGTCACGCCGCTGCCCACACCCGGCAGCGTGCAGTACACCGTGACCTTCGACGAGAACGTCACCGGCATCGACCTCGGCGACTTCAACGTGGTGACCACCGGCAATGTTACCGGCACCCTGCAATCGCTGGTGCAGGTGGATAGTCGTACTTTCCTGGTCACCGTCAGCAACGTGGCAGGTGCTGGCACTCTCAGCCTCGGCCTGAACACCACCGGTACGCTGATCACCGATACCGCAGGCAACGCCATGCTCAGCGGGTTGCCGGCGCAGATCTACAGCGTTCCGCAAAGCGATGGCGATCCGGAGTTCCGCGCCAATCCGCCGGTCATCGTGCCGCCGGAGCCGACGGTGCCGGTGGACACGGTACTGCCGAATCCGCCACCGCCGCCGTTCACCTCGCCGCTCATTCCGCCGCCGCTGTTCGAGCAGCCGACGCTGGGCAGCGGTATTCCGACCCTGGGCAATATCTTCATCAACCAGAGGGGCCTGGCGCCCAGCTTCATCGCCCAGGTATTCGGCAGCAGCGACGGCTTCGGCGATGGCTCCGGTTCGGGCTTCCTCGGCTTTGGCGGGGGCGATGGTGGTGTGTTCGGCAGCAGCAGCCTGTCGAGCTTCTTCGACAAGGAGGTGCCGCAGGACTCCGAAGAAATGAAGCTGTTCGACGGCAAGCAATGGAAGGGCGGCTCCGGGGGGAGCGGCCAGGGCATCTTCGGGGCGCCCACGCTTGGCCAGCAGTTGCAGGACATCAAGGACAACGAGCAGCGTCAGGTCAGGGAACTGGCGATGGCGCTGGGACAGATCCAGGTGGATCGCCCGCAGGCTTGAGAACAACGAATTAGAGATCTGTAAGTGCCGTGTATAGGGGGCGGCCCAAGGATGAGCAAAGCAGCGAAGCTTTTCACCGTAAGCGTACTGGCGCTGGCGGTCACCGGTTGTGCGGTGACCAGCCAGCCCATCGACCGTAGCGTCAGCGAACAGCGCGCCCGCGCGGACCTGGCCACCATGTTCAAGGACCAGGAACCCCTCAGCGGTCCCCTGACTTTGCATGTGGCCATGGCCCGAGCGGTGAAGTACAACCTGGAGGCACGCCTCAAGGTGATGGAAGAAGCCCTGGCCAAGCGCCAGGTGGACCTGGCCAGCTTCGACATGCTGCCGCGCATGGCCATGGAAGCGGGCTACGCCGGGCGCAGCAACGTCAGCGCCTCAAGTAGTCAGAGCGTGCTGACCAACACCCAGTCGCTGGAACCTTCCACCTCCCAGGACCGCGACCGTGGCGTGGCGGACCTGACCATGGTGTGGAACGTCCTCGACTTCGGCGTCAGCTACGTCAGCGCCAAGCAACAGGCCGACCAGCGACTGATCGTCCAGGAACGACGTCGCAAGGTGGTCCACACCATCATCCAGGACGTGCGCTCGGCCTACTGGCGTGCCGTGGCGGCCGACCGCCTGCTGAAGCAGATCGACAGCCTGATGGCACGCGTCGACGAGGCTCGCTCCAGCAGCCAGCGCATGAGCTCGGAGCGCATTGGCGACCCGGTGCAGGCCATGAGCTACCAGCGAGCGCTGATCGAGGCCACCCGCCAGTTGGAAGAGCAGCGCCGCGCGCTGTCCCTGGCCAAGACCGAGCTGGCCGCGCTGATCAACCTGCCGCTGAACACCGACTTCACCTTGGCTGCCACAGATGATTACCAGGTGCCGGAACTCAAGGTGGACATGAACCGCCTGGAAGAAGAAGCCTTGGCCAGCCGCCCGGAACTGCGCGAGCAGGACTATCAGGCGCGCATCAGCGCTGCCGAAACCCGCAAGGCCATGCTGCGCCTGTTGCCGGGCCTGGAGTTCTCCGCTGGCGGCCATTACGACAGCAACTCTTTCCTGGTGAACCAGAGCTGGGCCGACTACGGCGTGAAGGTCACCTGGAACCTGTTCAACGTCCTCTCCGGCCCGGCCGCTATCGACGTCGCCAAGGCTGGCGAGTCCGTCGCCGCTGCCCGTCGCCAGGCTATGTCCATGGCGGTGCTGGCGCAGCTCTACGTGGCGAACGCCAACTTCCATGAGGCGCAGCGGCAGTTCCAGACCAGCGAAGAACTGGCCAAGCTGGACGGACAGATCGCCGAGCAGCTGCGCAATCGCTACAAGACCCAGAGCATCGGCGAGCTGGACCTGATCCAGGGCGAGCTGAACACCCTGCAGGCGCAGCTCAAGCGAGACCTGTCTTACGCCGAACTGCGCAACGCCTACGCCCAGCTGTTCGTCAGCGCAGGCGTCGATCCGCTGCCCGAGACGCTCCCGGACGACAAGCTCGCCACCATCGCCAATGCGCTGGAGAGCGGTGAGTCGCGCTGGGAGAGTGGGGAGATCGGTAAGTAGCTCGGAGGATCGCAGGCCGCGGGGCACGCTCGCTGTAGGTTGGGTGGGCCCGGCGGCGTTTCGCCTGGGTCCATCTGCGTGAGCTGAAGCCCACCCCGCGCGGCTGCCTCAAACATCTCTGACGTGAGTCGCCCCTCTACCGCGTGCGGGAGAAGGGCCGGGGGTGAGGAACGTTCAGAACCACAGCCGAACACCCGCCACGATGCGGACTTCGTCATTGTCTTCACCTTCTTCGCGTGCGAAGTCGGCGGTGTTGCCGTCGTTGCGGTTCCAGGTCACGCCCACGTAAGGGGCGAACTGGGGAGTGATCTCGTAGCGCGGACGCCGTTCCAGCTCGGCATTGGCCAGGCCAGAGCCGACGCCGCGCTCGTGGTCGTTGCGTCCGTAGAGGTTCACTTCCGCCAGGCGCTGCAGGATCAGTCGGTTGATATCGCTGCCAATCCAACCCGAGGCGTCCCAGCTCAGCACGCTGGCATCCTCGGCGTCCTGGCACTCCAGTTGGTCCAGCAGGAAGCAGCTGTTGATCCCGCCAGCGGCGACGCGTTTGACGAAGGTCCGCCGCGAGGTTTTGCACTGCATGCCGTTTCAATCCAGTCAGCCAGAAAGGGCGCCGCGCAACGGCCTGTTGCGCGGCTCACTTGCAGAACTGCCGCATCGGAAAACGGCGGGTGATTACATTTCTGTCAGTTTGGCCGGGCTCGTTGCCGGCCTCTGGGCTATCGTTTCTCCACGGCAGCGGTAAGGCTCAGCCCATTGCCGGGTTCAGGGACAACCACTCCTTTTGGCGGGAGAAACGCCATGTCTATCCGCACCCGATTCAGCTCCATTCTGCTGGCCTTGCTGGCCTTGCTGGCTTCCGGCGTCAACCTGGCCTTCGCCGCCACGGATGTCGGCATCTCCGCCGCCGAAAGCGATGACGCCCCCACGGCTGGCGTTTCCGCAGTCCCGGCCGTTGACGCCGCAGCGACAGCCGCCGCACCAGCAGCCACACCAGCGACGCAGGCGGTGTTCAAGACTGAAGAGCTCGACCAGATGATGGCGCCCATCGCCCTCTATCCGGATTCCCTGCTGGCCCAGGTGCTGATGGCAGCGACCTACCCGGGCAACGTGGCTGACGCCGTCGCCTGGTCCAAGGGCCACCCGGAGGCCCAGGGCGATGCCGCCGTGAAGCAAGTGGCCGACCAGCCCTGGGACCCCAGCGTGCAATCCCTGGTGGCCTTTCCGCAGGTGCTTGCCACCCTCGGCCAGGACCCGGCCTGGGTGCAGCGTGTGGGAGATGCCTTCCTGGCCCAGCCCAATGACGTGATGGATTCCGTCCAGCGGCTGCGGCGCCAGGCCCAGGCCGCCGGCAACCTGGAATCCAATGAACAGCAGACGGTCAGTGTCCAGCAAGCCGCGCCCGCGCCCAGTTCCACCACCACCGTGGTGCAGCCGGCCGCCAGCACCCAGACCATCGTCATCGAGCCCGCCGACCCGCAAGTGGTCTACGTGCCCAGCTACAATCCCACCGTGGTTTATGGCAGTTGGTCCTATCCGTCCTACCCGCCGCCCTACTACCCACCGCCGCCCAGCTATGGCTATCCGGTTGCCACCGCATTGGCGACGGGCCTGGCCTTCGGCGTCGGCGTGGGCATCGTCAACTCCCTCTGGGGCGACTGCGACTGGGGTGGCGGCGACGTCGATATCGACGTCAACAAGTACAACAACATCAACAGCAACAGGCAGATCAACCGCAACCAGAACAAGTTCGTCCATAATCCCGTCAATCGCGACGGCGTGCCCTACCGCGACAACATAAACCGCCAGCAGAATGGCTTGCGCCTTTCCGGTAGCGAGCAGCGCGAGGCCCTGCGTGGTTATGACGCCAACCGTACCGCGCAACGCCAGCGCGCCAGCCAGAGCTTGCAGCAACGGGGCATCCAGGCGCCCGCCGGCAGCAACCAGCAGGCGCGCGAACGCGCGCAGGCTGCAACCCGCGATCTGCGCAACGACCCGCAGGCGCGCCAGCGCGCCGAAAGTGCGGTGCAGCAGCGCCAGCGCACCGACGCCAACCGGCCGCAACAGCGCCCGCGTGCGCAGAGCAACCAGCAAGTGAGGCAACAGGCCCGCCAGCAACACACCGCCACCCGCCAGCAGGCACCGCGCAACAACGCCTTTGCTGGCGCTCGTCAGCCGTCCCAGACGCGTGCGGCTGCCAGTCGGGGCGAGGTCAGTCGGGCCTCAGCCTCGCGCCCGCAAAAGGCTTCTGCCGGCCGGCAGGTACAACGTCCAGCCCACACACCGTCTCGTGGCGGTGGTGGCCGTAGGCGCTGAAAGGAGACAGCCCATGAACCGCGTATTCCACATCCTCGCCCTGCTGTCGCTGGCCGCTTGCGCCATCAGCGCCAATGCAAACGAACGTTTCAAGACCCCGGAGGCTGCAGCTGATGCCTTCGTCGCTGCCCTCGGAACCGAAAAGGCCAATGCCGATCGCCTGGCTGCACTGCTCGGCGCCGATTGGCAGGACTACATCCCCACCAAGGGCATCGAACGCAAGGACGTCGACGCCTTCATCGCCCACTACAAGGAAAAGCACGAGATCGACATTGCCACCAAAGGCCGAGCCCACATAGTCGTTGGCAACGATCCGTGGACGCTGCCGATCCCCATCGTCCAGGGTAAACAAGGCTGGAGCTTCGACGCCAAGGCCGGTGGCGAGGAGATTCGCCTGCGCCGCATTGGCCGCAATGAACTGGCCGCCATCCAGGCCGCCGAGGCTTACCACGACGCGCAGATGGACTACGCCGAAGTCGACCGCAACGGCGACGGCGTGCTCGAGTACGCGCAGAAATTCATCAGCACCGACGGCCAGCACGACGGCCTGTACTGGGCCGATGAAGACGGCACCGACGAAAGCCCCCTCGGCCCCCTGTTCGGCGGCCAGACCAAGGGCGACGACTGGCACGGCTACCACTTCCGCATCCTCACTGCCCAAGGCCCCTCGGCTCCCGGTGGCGCCTACGGCTACATGCTCGGCAAGGCCATGAGTCGGGGCTTCGCCCTAGTCGCCTGGCCCGCCCAGTACGGTGACAGCGGCGTGATGAGCTTCATGATCAGCCACGAGGGCCAGGTCTTTCAGAAGGACCTTGGCCGTGACAGCGAAAAGATCGCCAAGGCCATGAAGATCTTCGACCCCGACAGCAGCTGGGATGAAATTCAACCCCAGGACGCGCCGGGGTCGTAAGGCGTTTGCCCGGAAAGCAAAAGCCGCAGGGGCACGTGGGCACCCTGCGGCTCTCGTATAAGGTCGGGCTTCCTTGCCCGCCCACGCTTACCAGGAGGCGAGCGCGGGATTCATGCGAGCAGGAACCTGGGCGGTAGTCCGGTTGGCGGCCCACTTGACCAGCAGGGTCATCGCGGCGAAGCCAAGGCAGATGAGCACCGGGTAGGCGAACATGATGTCGCTCAGGGAGTATTTCCAGCTCAGCGGACGGGCAATACCCAGCATCGCGCCGTAGAACCAGGACACCCCGGAAACGACACCCGAAAACAGCGCGAGGTTACGGGCATTGATGTCGAGCTTGAGCAGGCTGCCGGCCTTGTCCATCGCCGGCATCACCACGCTGTGCAGTACCCAGCCGTTGAGGGTCAGCAGTGCGACGACCAGGATCTTGGCCTGCAGTTTGGGGTTGAGGAAATACACCGCGCCCTTCTGCGAGTAGTCCAGCGCCACGATACCGATTCCGGTCACCCAGAGTGCTGCCAGGGAAAGCAGTACGGTCTGCTTCAGCGCATGCAGATGTTCCTTGTCGGCAGCGGTCGAATCACGGCCCTGGAACAGTTGCTTGATCATGGCGATATCGCTGGTCAGCACCATGCCGATAGCCACGCAGCAAGCG
This sequence comes from Pseudomonas sp. BN415, assembly GCF_029871195.1. Lineage (NCBI taxonomy): Bacteria > Pseudomonadati > Pseudomonadota > Gammaproteobacteria > Pseudomonadales > Pseudomonadaceae > Pseudomonas > Pseudomonas sp. BN415. The sequence continues at coordinate 70,599 of NZ_SSOK01000012.1, read as the reverse complement.
ATGAGGTGGGCGTAGACCACGCCCATGCGAGTCAGCTCCATGGTTGCCGGCTGTTGGAACAGGGAAGCAACAAGATGAAAAAGCTCCATGGTTTACCTCTTTCTAACAATTTGAGCGGCTGTACTGATGCAACAGCGGCATTGGAATTATGTATTTGCACGTTCGCCGTTTACTGCGAACGAAGGCCTACCCTTGGCCTTTTTTCGGGACGAAAAATCCCCGGCACATGAACTCTCATGCACTGTGGAGTCGTTCCGGATTTATGTAGAAGTCAGTCGCGTCATCAGTGGTGTTGATGGCAAGTCGCGTCCTGATCGCCGGGGCATAATAATCGCAACATCCCTTTTTTGTTCAAAAAACGATCAAATCCCCGACCGGCGGCAGTGTCGGCGACGGTTATAACAGCCCTGCAGAAAGTAAGGGATCGCCTCTAAACCGCTGGTTTCCGATACATCCGGAACCCCTCCGGACGCCTCCGAAATTTTGACTATCACTGGGTGGCGAATTGGCCATCTGATGGCTGATTTGCTGCGTTATCGCAATCCCCGCCATCAACCCGCGGGTACATCCGGGGTACCCATCCATTCCTACCAATTCTGCGGTCTTGCGCCGCATTGCTCCCTTCACGGGGCATCGCCACTATCAGGCTTCGATTCTGGAGGCTCCCTATGGAAGGCAACGGTTGGTTACTGCTGGCCGCTGCGGGCACTGCGCTCGCCGCCGCTCTGCATGTTTGCTGCATCGTTTTCGGTTCAGCCTGGTACGACGCCATGGGCGCCGGCGAACGGATAGTCCGCTGGTCGCGCGAGGGTCGGTGGCAGCCGGCGCTGATCACCGGTGTGATCACCCTCGTACTTGTGATCTGGGCACTGTATGCGCTGGCTGGCACAGGCATGCTCCCCGCCCTGCCGGCTGCCCGCTTCGTATTGTCCGCGATCACCGCCGTCCTGCTGGTGCGCGGGATGGCGGGCCTGGCCATTGCCCGGTTCAGGCCCGGCTACAACGGTGCCCGCTTCTGGATTGTCAGCTCGTTGGCCTGCCTGGTGCTCGGCGGGTTGTACCTGACCGGTACCTTTCAGGCCTGGCCCAGGCTGTAAGTGCACGCGGACTTCGTGCCGGCGCCCACCCCATCCTATGGCGCCATTGCCGCTGTCTCCTCGCCACCCAACTGCATCGCCCGCTCATGGGCGGCCTCGTACAGCGACCGCGCATCCCCCAGCAGCAAACCCACCACAAAGGACAAACGCGCCGCTTCGCGCTGCACGAAATCCGCGTTCTCGGCCTGCTCCACCAGTTGCAACAGGTCCAGCACGGCGGACATGCGCTGGTGGGCGGTTTCGAAGAGGTGGGCAGGGCTGGCCGCAGCGTTGAAGAACATCACGTCGGGATAGGGCTGGGTAGGGGAGGTGAAGGCCTTGAAGTCAGGCATGGCGCACCTCCGGGGTGGAGGCAGAGCTGAAAAAAGCGCGGAGGCGCGCGGGGGTAAAAGGCGGGAAATTGCTATCCATGGCAAGCACCTTGGTTGGGCCTTCTTTGCCTGCCAGTAACCGTCCTACGGGTTGGGTGGCAGGGCCGTGCAAGGGTAGGAGCCCCGGCAACCAAGATCCGGGCAGGCCATAAAGGCCTCCTCGCACGGCCCGCCATAGATGTGCTGGACAGCATCAAGCCTGTGCCAGCAGCCATGTCGCTACCGCGTCTTGGTTAGAAAACCGGGGTCCTACGCCCAGGTCACGGGATTGACCGTGACGGGCAGGACTCTAGCCAGAGCGCTTGTAGGCGCTCAAGGCTAAAGGCTCGTAGGAAGTTTCTCTGTAGGCGACTGGGTTTTGAGTACAGAAATGGCTGTAGGAGGCGGCCTGCACCGTACGTCGCCACGGCCCCGATTGCCGACATAAGGCTTGCCCAGAATCGGTTTGAAACAGGTCAAAAACTATACTGGAAGTGCGGGGGTGAACTGTGGGGGGACCATTCAGGAGGGCTCGCCATGCGTATCCTCAAGCTGCTGATCATCTTCCTGGCCTGCGCTGGCAGCGGGCATCTCCTTGCCCAGCAACCCTGGCCCACCACCAGCAACGCCGGTGAGACCCTGCTCGCCTGGAACGGCGGCGGCCACGGCGGCGGACGCCACAACGGCTATCGCCACGGTAATGGCTACAAACACCACAAACACTTCCACCGTCATCGTGGCTACTACAGCCACGGCCCGCGCGTCATCTACGCCCCTCGCTACTATGGCGGCTACTACCTGGGCGAGCGGCCCTATTACTACCACCGCTACGGCAGCCCGCGAATCGTCATTCAGTACTACGACCCGAGGCTGGGGATCTTCGTGGGGACGGATGTAGGCGGGTACTAAGCGGAGTTGCCGGCGGGTAGGGCGCTTCATTAATGGGTGGGCCGTAAAGCTGGCTCCGGGGCGACCTCAAACCTCGGCACTGACCTGATCTCGCTGGCATTGCTACTACAGGAAAAGACTCAGCGACAGCACGATGCAGCCACCCGGAGGCGTGCATCTCAGATGATCGGCCGCGACTGTTGCGCGTTCCGCAGTGGTAAGGTCAATCGCCAGCCGAGCGTCGTAGCGACGACGGGGGCACCCCCAACAAGCGCATGAAGCTGCGGCGCATGCGTTCGATATCGCCGAATCCACATTCGGTGGCCACGCGTTGTACGGAGTTGGTTCCATTCTCCAGCGCCGTGCGAGCGGCCTCCACGCGCAGGCGCTCCACCGCCTTGGCCGGGGTGACACCAGTTTTTGCGCGGAACTCCCGCGCGAAATGGCGCGGGCTCATGCAGGCTAGGGCGGCGAGGTCTTCGACGCCATGTCGCTGGGCGAGGTGGCGGCGTACATAGTCGAGCAGCACGTCGAAGCGGTCGTGCGATCCCTGCATCGTGAGCAGTGCGGAGAACTGCGACTGCCCGCCTGGCCGGCGGTAATAAACGACCAGTTCCTGCGCGACGCTGCGAGCGAGTTCTTGGCCATGGTCTTCGGCAATCATAGCTATCGCGAGGTCGATGCCGGCGCTGATACCTGCACTGGTCCACACGGACTCGTCCTTGACGAAGATGCGGTCGGCGTCGAGGTGCACGTTCGGGAACTGGCGCTCGAACTGCCCGGTGCGCGACCAGTGCGTCGTCGCACGGCGCCCATCGAGTGCACCTGCCGCGGCAAGCAGCAGGCTGCCCGAGCACACGCTGGCAACGCGCACCTGCCGGGCCACCGCGCGGCGCACGAAATCCAGAAGGCGCTCGTCGTTCATTGCCTGATCGACACCGTCACCGCCGGATACCAGCAAGGTGTCGATGTCGGAAAGCCGTGGCAGCTGCCCGGCTTGCCAGGCCACGCGCGACGAACTGTGTACCAGACCAGGTTCAAGGGCGACCACCTGGATGGCGTAGCCCCCCGCCGCCTCGAAGGCCGCGATCGGCCCGGCAGCATCGAGCAGCTGGAAGTCCGGAAACACGAGCATTGCAACGCGGTGCGACATGGCAGGAATAGAGGTCTAACTGGAGATTCAGCCGGTACGTTAGTCCACGGCGCTAGCCGCGTCAAAACGGTCTGCCCCTCCCTCCGTGGGAAGGGCAGAACTGGCACTATTTACTTCTGGAGAGCCGCATGAGCTGGCTGATGAGCGTTCTTGAAGCGCCGCCACGGTACCTCGGGTATGGCAGCTATTGCTGCATTGCTTCTCCAAGGACACGTTAGCCCGCGGCGAGCTGCAACCGGCACTGGGCCAATGGCCTAAGCTACCGCTGGGCGTATGACCGGCCACTACCTAACGTCGCGGATTCGGCACTTGGCGCTCGCAGTCGCTCAAGAAACGCCCCATAGACCCGCGCCGTCAGCTTCGGCGCTTCCATCATCGGCAAGTGTCCGATCCCAGGCAGTAGCTTCACCTGCGCGTGCTTCAGCCGCGCGCGCAGCGCCCACGCGCCCGATGCGTCGAACAGACGATCGGCCTCGCCCCACAGCACCAATGCGGGCGCGCGCAGCTCCCCTATATGCTCATCAAGCAAGTACCGGTCCTTCAACTGCTCGTTCCAGAGTCGCTGGTTCGACGTCGCGCTACCGATCGCGTCGGCCCGCGCCGCGTGCAGGATCGGGTACGGCAGGTAGGGGCGCTGCTCGAATAGCAGCGCGAGCATGCGCTCGAACGCTGCCGCGTCCCTAGCGATCAACGGGCTCTCACCGGATTCGATCGCCGAGTCCATCTGGCTGCGCCGCGGTGTGCGGATGCCATGCGGCGCGCCGATGAATGCAACGCTGGCCACACGTCGCGGTTCGCGCATCGCGAGCAGCGCGGCCAAGGTGCCCCCCATCGAGTTGCCGGCGATATGGACACGCTTGAGGTCCAGGCGCTCGAGCAGCATCACGAGCCGCTGCATCTGCGCAGCATAGCCGTACGACTCGCCGGCCAAGCGGCTGCTGCCGCCGAATCCGGGAAGATCCGGAACAATGACGCGGTAACGAGGGGTGAGTTGTCGAGCGAAGTCGACCCAGTGGTCCTTCTCGCCGAAGATGCCGTGCAGTAAGACCACCACCTCACCCTTGCCACCCTCCAGGTAGCGCACCTCATGCGAGTCCACACTCACTGCTCGTTCCGAGAGCCCGGCCATCTTGCGGTTCAGTTCGACCAGAGGCGGTTTCCACAGAGCCGGAGCCAGGTAAAAAGCTGCCACGACGCTGGTCAGCACCGCGGCGGCAAGGGTAACCACGCGTTTAAGCTTCAAAATGGTATTGCTCCTGCAACTCAGCATTCATTGGACAGCCCATTGCGAGGCCGAGGTGATCAGGCGGTGATAGAAGGCGATCATCTCGGTGTAGTTTTCGATCGAGATGCGCTCGTTGGTGCCGTGAAAGCGCGACAGGTCACCTTCGGTCGCTCGCACCGGCGAGAAGCGGTAGATGTGGTCGGCGATTGGCAGCATGTGACGCGAGTCGGTGGCCGCTACCATCAGGCCTGGCGCAACGATGGTGCCCGGAAAAATCTCGCGGATGGTGGAATTCATCAGGCGATAAGAACCCGATTGCGTGCCTGAAATCGGCGAGGCTTCAGAGACCATGCCCTCGCGACGCACCAGCACTGACGGGTTATCGATAACAGCATGCGTATGCTCGATCACCTCGTCCTGAGTGTCCCCTGGGAGCATGCGCACGTTCACAAATGCCTCGGCGTGTGCTGGCACCACGTTCACCTTGTTGCCCGCGTGAATCACAGTCAACGCCGACGTCGTGCGCGTGAAGGCATTCGAGCTCTTGGTCTGCTCAAGCTCCCGTTTGACCAGCGGACCGAACAGCCACAGATTGGACAGCAGCACGCGTTGGACTCCGCGCATCTCGGGGGCGAGGGTGTCAAACATCTCGGCGGCCACCCCGCCTATCGCGGCCGGCATGGGGTTCTGCTCAAGGCGCGCCAGGGCAGTGCTGAGCATGCCGATGGCCGTCTCGCGTGGAGGCATGGAAGCATGGCCGGGGTCGTCATGCGTGGACAGCGACAGCGTCATGATGCCCTTCTCGGCCACGCCGATCAGCGCGACCGGTTTGTCGAGGCCCTTCATCACGCCTTCAGTTATGAGCGTGCCTTCGTCCATCACGAAGTTGAGTTGGACCGATCGCGAGGCCAACAACGCGGCGACCGCTTTGGCGCCGCGATTGCCGCCGACTTCTTCGTCGTGGCCGGCCACGATATAAATCGTCTGCGCCGGCCGGAAGCCCTGGGCCAGTAGGACTTCTATGGCCTCCAGCATGGACAGCAGGTTGCCCTTATCGTCCCAGGAACCTCGGCCCCAGATGTAGCCGTCCTTGATGGTGCCCGCGAATGGATCGACAGACCAATTCTTCTCCGTGCCTTCGGCGATGGGTACCACATCCTGGTGCGCCATCAGCATGAACGGCTTGGCCTTCGGGTCGCGCCCCTCCCAGGTGTAGAGCAGGCTGTAGCCTCCCACCAGTTCACGCTTGAGCGTGCGGTGCACCAGCGGAAACACTTGCTGCAGGTGCCGGTGCAGCTTGAGGAACTCGGGCGCTGCATGGTCCGGTTTGCCGTCGTAGGAAACGGTGCGCAGCCGCACCGCCGCGGCCAGCCGTTCAGCGGCTGCCAGGCCATCGATCTCGGCATGCTGCACTGCCTGCACCTCAATCTGCTTCGACGCCTTGCGGTAGGTGTTCGCCACCAGCACGAGCGCCAGGGACACCAGAGTCGCCAGTAGCCCTAGTAACGATTTCTTCAACATCAATGAGCGCCTCCACGAAACTGCTCGATTGCGGCTCACGGGTCATGCTTCGGCCGGCCCCGGCTTCGATGAAAGCCGTACAAGGAAGCCTGACCCGGAGATCGCCGGCGCGCTGCTACAGCCGTGCCACCGCTTGGGCGATGCGCGCTTCGACATAAGCCACACGGTCGGCCTGCAGCGCACTCAGGTGCTCGACCAACGCAGGGCCGGCCTTCTCGGGCGTGCCGCAGTCGAACGGCGGCTCAGGGTCGTACTCGAAGGCCAGCTGCAGTGTCTTGGCCACGTCGTCACCGGCCAGCTCGGCGGCCAGGGCGAGGCCAAAGTCGATGCCAGCCGTCACCCCGCCGCCGGAGATGCGATTGCGGTCGCGGACGATGCGCCGTGCCACTGGTTCCGCACCAAAGCTCGGCAGGTACTTGCGCCACATCCAGTGGCAGGCTGAGCGGTAGCCCTGCAGCAGTCCGGCGGCGCCGAGCAACAGTGCGCCGTTGCACACCGAGGTGACGTAGCGCGCGCCATCGCCGTGGCGGCGCAAGAAGTCCAGCGTCTGGCTGTCGTTGAGTTGGTCGCCGATGCCGAAGCCACCTGGCACGCACAGCACGGTCAGCGGTGGGCAGTCGTCGAAGGTTGTGGTCGGCACGATCTCGAAGCCAACGTCGGTGACCACCGGATCGGTGGTCTTCCACACAAGATGCACCTTTGCATCCGGCACACGGCTGAGTACCTGGGCCGGCCCGGTTAGGTCGAGCTGGGTGACATAGGGGAAGAGCAGGAATCCGATGTGGATGGGGGCGTTCATCGTGGCACCTGGCGACGTAATGGGACAGGTCCCAAGAATCATCGCCCGGCGCAATGGCCGCAATGTCACATTTGCAGCTTTTTCTGCCATCCAAGACAAATCGCGCCGAACGCATTGACAGGATTGCGGGCCTTGGTCTGAGTCATTAGCGAATGGCCCAGATGCCTCTGAGACGAAGCGAGGCGTTCTGTCCGACAAGCTTCCCCTTGTTCCGAAGTTCAGCGACACCCATTACGAGGCCAAGGGTTCTTACGTAACGATTTCCATGATGCAGAATCCGGACGAGTCCCTGGACATCTCCTAAACCGGCAAAGGTGGCGCCAACGGGGTCTGCAAGCCTGCATCAACGGGGGCAGCGAGCACGAGCAATGCCGGCGGCAGCTCGGCTACCGGCCAGGCGGAAAAAGGCCTGTCCGACGCCAATGGCAAGGTGCAGGGTGCAAGCTGTGCGGGGTCCGAAGGCAGCCTCTGATTCGCCGGCCTTGCGGCGGGAATCTGGCATCGGAATCGATGGAGGTCGCGGCTGTAATCAGGTGGGGTGTAGAAGGCGCCGCCGGGCGGCGGCGCCTTGGCGTCATCAGTCCTGGCGGCTGGTGACTTCCAGCAGGTGATAACCGAACTGGGTTTTCACCGGGCCTTGCACCACATTCAGCGGGGCGCTGAACACGACGGCGTCGAATTCCTTGACCATCTGGCCACGGCCGAAGGAGCCGAGGTTGCCGCCGTCGCGGCTGGAAGGGCAGGTGGAGTTTTGCTTGGCGACTTCAGCGAAGTCGGCGCCGGCTTCGATGGCGGCTTTCAGTTCGTTGCACTTGGCTTCGGTGGAAACCAGGATGTGGCGGGCGGTGGCGCGTGCCATGGTGGGTACTCCTTGCTCGTTTGAGGGGGCAGAGACTAGCGGAATTGGCGGCTGATTCAAGGTGGTTTGTCGGCGGCGGCGCACTTTCTGCGGGGCGGTTGGCGACCTTGCAGGGGCTCAGGCCATGTGCGCCTCGGCGATGAGCCAGTCCACCAGTTCGCGTAGCTGGGAGCTTGGAGCGGGGCGTTCGGGGTAGACCACGAAGTAGGCGCCGCCAGTAGGTGTCTTGAGGGTGAAGGGGGCCACCAGGTTGCCGTTGGCCAAGTCGTCGCCGATCAGTGACCAGTCACCCAGCGCAATGCCGGCGCCCTGGGCCGCGACGGACAGGGCCAGGTCCATGGTGTCGAAGTGATGCCCGCCGCTCAGCGGGCCGGGGGTGTGGCCGGAGGTGCGCAGCCAGGTTTCCCAGTCGTGCTTGTCTCGCGCCGGGTGCAGCAGCACGTGCTGCTCCAGGTCGGCTGGGGTTGCCAGCGGCCCTGAGCGTTCCAGGTATTGCCGGGTACAGACCGGCGTCAGTTGTTCATTGAACAGATGGTGGGCGGTGACGTTCCCGGAGGGCGCAGTGCCGTAGATGATCGCCGCATCGAACTGGTCGCGGCGAAAGTCCACGCCATAGGCGATGGTCGTGGTCAGCTCCACGGGTACATCGGGGCGCTCGGCCTGCCACTTCATCAGGCGCGGCAGCAGCCAGCGCATGGCGCAAGTGGGCGCCTTGAGTTGCAGGGTCTTGCGCCTGGCGCCCACTTCTTCCACGGCCTCATCGATCAGGGCGAACACTTGCTGGATGCGCGGGTACAGGTCGCGCCCCTGTTCGGTCAGGGCCAGCCCTCGCGCCTGGCGCAGGAACAGCGGGTAACCCAGATGGCTCTCCAGTCCGGCGATTTGCCGGCTCACTGCGCCCTGGGTGATGTGCAGCATTTCTGCGGCCCGGGTGAAGTTGCAACACTGGGCAGTGATCAGGAAGGTATGTAGAGCGGGCAGGGGAGGCAGGCGTTTCATTATTCGAGTCATGACTTGAAGGCATGGCTAGTATGACGATTTTTGCCTTGTCAGTCGCGCCACCTGGCGGCTCAATGGGCGCCACTCGTGGCCCTCCAGCCGTTTCGGTTCTGTGTTCGGGGAGTGGCCGCCCTAAGCCTCGCTCATGGAGCCCATGCAATGTCGAATACCCTTCCGACCTTTCCCGAGACCCTGGCCGGCGTATACATCAACGGCCAGTGGCTGCCCGGTGGCGCCGTTCTGGATGTCGTGAACCCCTCTACCGAAGAGTGCCTGGCCACCATTGGCACCGGCGATGCGGCCAGCGTCGAGCAGGCCGTGCAGGCCGCCAGCCAAGCCTTCCCGGCCTGGGCCCGCATCAGCGGCGCCGAGCGAGGCGCTGCGCTGCGTCGTATCGCCGAAGGTGTGCGCCAGCGTCGTGAAACGCTGATCCAATTGCAGTCGCTCAACAACGGCAAGCCGCTGTTCGAAGCGGGCATCGACGTGGACGACGTGATCGGCACGTTCGAGTATTACGCCGGCCTGGCCGAAGGGCTGGACGCCCAGCAGGACGGCCCGGTGGAGCTGCCCAGCGAAGACTTCACCGCGCGCTTGCGCCGCGAGCCCGTTGGCGTGGTGGGCCTGATCGTGCCCTGGAACTTCCCCATGGTGACCACCGCCTGGAAACTCGCCCCGGCCCTGGCTGCCGGTTGCGCCGTGGTGCTGAAACCTTCCGAGGTGACGCCGCTGGCGGAGCTGGAACTGGTTCGCATCATCGCGCAGGCCGGCCTGCCGGCTGGCGTGCTCAACGTGGTGTGCGGCACCGGCCTGGCCGTGGGCGCGCCGTTGTCGTCCCACCCGAAGGTGGCCAAGGTGTCCTTCACCGGCAGTAACGCGGTGGGTGTGCAGGTGATGCAGCGCGCGGCAGAAACCGTGAAGGGCATCAGCCTGGAACTGGGCGGCAAGTCGTCCTTGCTGGTGCTGGAAGAGGCCGACCTGGACCTGGCCGTCGAGCTGGCCTGCGGTGGTGCGTTCTTCAACGCCGGGCAGATGTGCTCGGCCACCAGCCGTGTGCTGGTAGCTGAACCCTTGGTGGCGGACTTCCTGGCTCGCGTGCAGGCTCGTGCCGAGGCGACCAAGGTAGGTGACCCCTTCAGTGAAGGCGTGGAAATGGGCGCGCTGGTGAACCAGGCGCAGTACCAGCGTGTGCGTGGCCATATCGAGCGCGGCATTGCTTCGGGCGCCCGCCTGGTGTGCGGCGGCGAGCGTCCGGCGGAGCTTGCGCGCGGGTTCTTCCTCAAGCCGACTGTGTTCGCTGATGTGTCGAAGGACAGCGCCCTGTGGAACGAAGAGATCTTCGGCCCGGTGCTCTGCGTGCGCAGCTTCGCTACCGAGGAAGAGGCGATCGAACTGGCCAACGACAGTGAATTCGGCCTAGTGGCCAGCGTGGTGAGCCGCAATGGCCAAGCCGCCGAGCGCGTTGCCAACGCCCTGCAGGCCGGCATGGTGTGGATCAACTCGCCGCAGGTGATCTTCCCGCAGACCGCCTGGGGTGGTTACAAGCAGAGCAGCATCGGCCGTGAGCTCGGCCCGTGGGGCCTGGCTTCGTTCCAGGAGCTGAAGCATGTGGTACGGGCGGTCTGACACCCGCCGAGCGTCCTCTGCGGGTGCGACTTCGGTCGCGAATCAGGTCGTCCCTGCAGTGCTTTGCTTGTACCTGGCCGGTGAAGGCGCACACTGGCGAGTGAGTCTGGATAGGGAGTGCTGATCATGGATCTTCAACTGGAAAACCGCAGTGCCCTCGTATGCGGCGGCAGTTCCGGGTTGGGTTTCGGCGTGGCCGAGGCCCTGGCCAGGGAAGGGGTGCGGGTCTGCCTGGTGGCGCGCAACCTGTCGAAACTGGAGTTGGCGGTGGAACGCATCCGCAAGGAGGGCGGCGAGGCGCAAGCGGTCGCGGTGGATCTGAACGACCTGGGCGCCGTTGACATGGCCATCGAGCAGGTGGTGGCGGCCATTGGTGCACCGGACATTCTCGTGGCCAACAACGGCGGGCCGCCGCCGGTCAACGCGGTGGATTTCGACCCGAAGCTCTGGCATCAGCAACTGGACGCCATGCTGCTCGGCACCCTGGCCCTGACCAATGCCTTCCTGCCCGGTATGCGCCAGCGCCGCTTCGGCCGCATTCTGATGATTTCGTCCACCAGCGTGGTGGAACCCATTCCAGGGCTGGTGCTGTCGAGCGCCTTGCGCGCTGCCCTGGCCAACTGGGCCAAGACCCTGTCCGCCGAGGTGGCTGCCGATGGCGTGACCGTGAATACCCTGATGCCCGGCTCCTTCTGGACCGAGCGCACGGAAACCTTGCTGCTCCGCGCCGCCGAACGCAGCGGTACATCAGTGCAGAGCCTGATGGCCAGGGAGCAGGCGGCGATTCCCGTGGGGCGCTACGGGGCTGCGGAAGAGTTCGGCGCGGTGGCGACCTTCCTGGCCAGCCCCTTGGCAAGGTATGTGACCGGGGCGCTGATCCCGGTGGATGGTGGGGTGCTGAAAGGTTGATGGGGCAGGCCTTCGGCCTGCTCAGCGAATGAACTCGCTAAGTCTGCATTACGTGTTGTAGGCAGCTGCATCGCCCGTATGAGCTGGCTTTCCAGCGAATGGTCCCGTTTCGCTGGCAAGCCAGCTCCTACAAGGCTCTTGGCCCGTTGGCAAATCTCTCGCAACAGCCAACGCAGACGTAGCCAATGAATTCGCCAAGGGCCGCGCAGCGGCCCCGCTATCTCACCACGCGCAAGAGGGCTCGAAGCTGTCGGCCCGGGCCATGGCCCACATGCGTTCGTAGAAGTCCGCTTCGATCGTGTCGTTGAGCAGGTCGCCCGGTTTGAGGAACACGTGGATCTGCGAGAACAGGCGAATCTCCTTGTCTGAAACACGCCGCACCAGGTGACGGGGCTCGAGTTGGTTGGGGTGCTCGAGGCCAGCCGCTGCGAGCATTTCCGCCAGGGCCTTCAAGGTATTGCGGTGGAACATCTGCACCCGCTGCGCCTTGTCCGGCACCACCAGGGCGCGCTGGCGCAGCTTGTCTTGGGTGGCGACGCCAGTGGGGCATTTGTTGGTGTGGCACGACTGGCTCTGAATACAGCCAATGGCGAACATGAAGCCGCGCGCCGAGTTGGCCCAGTCGGCGCCGATGGCCAGCACGCTGGCGACGTCGAAGGCGCTGATGATCTTGCCGCTGGCGCCGAGCTTGATCTTGTCCCGCAGGTTCAGCCCCACCAGGGTGTTGTGCACGAACAGCAGCCCTTCACGCAGTGGCACGCCGATGTGGTCGGTGAACTCCAGGGGCGCCGCGCCGGTGCCGCCTTCCTTGCCGTCGACGACGATGAAGTCGGGGAGGATGCCGGTTTCCAGCATGGCCTTGGCAATGCCCATGAACTCCCAGGGGTGGCCCAGGCAGAACTTGAAGCCCACCGGCTTGCCCCCGGACAGCTCACGCAGTTTGGCGATGAACTGCATCATCTCGATGGGGGTGGAGAAGGCGCTGTGACGTGACGGGGAGATGCAGTCCTCGCCCATGGGCACGCCGCGGGTAAGGGAGATTTCCTCGGTGACCTTGTGCTTGGGCAGGATGCCGCCGTGACCGGGCTTGGCGCCCTGGGAGAGCTTGATTTCGATCATCCGCACCTGCGGGTTGCGCGCCTGGGTGGCGAAGCGTTCAGGGTCGAACTGGCCGTCGCTGGTGCGGCAGCCAAAATAGCCGCTGCCCAGTTCCCAGACCAGGTCACCGCCATTCTCGCGGTGGTAGGGGCTGATGCTGCCTTCGCCGGTGTCGTGATAGAAGTTGCCGAGCTTGGCGCCACGGTTCAGCGCGCGGATGGCGTTGGCGCTGAGCGAGCCGAAACTCATGGCGGAAATGTTGAACACCGAGGCCGAGTAGGGCTGGGTGCACTGCGGCCCGCCGACTACCACACGGAAGCTGGACGGGTCGCTGAGCGGCGCCGGGCGCATGGAGTGGCCGATGAATTCATAGCCGGCCTTGTAGACGTCGATCAGGGTGCCGAAGGGCTTGTCGCCGCCCTCGTTCTTGGCCCGTGCGTAGACCAGCGAACGCTGGGCGCGGGAGAAGGGCAGGCGGTCGTCGTCGGCTTCCAGCAGGTACTGGCGGATTTCCGGGCGGATGCCTTCGACCAGGTAGCGGATGTTGCCGAGGATCGGGTAGTTGCGCCGCACGGCGTGGCGCGACTGCATCAGGTCGAATACGCCCAGCACGCTGAGCCCGGCGGCGAGGAGCGTGAAGGGCCAGACCCAGTCGTGGTTGACGAAGGGCAGGCTGAACAGTGTGAACAGTACGCAGAAGGCGAAGAAGGCGTAACGACTCAGCAGCGAGAGGCTCATGCGGATTCCTTGTGTGCAGGTACCGGCACAGAGTAGTGCGAATGCGCGTGAATTGCCTTGCGACGGCTCAAGGATGGGGCCTTGGCCTACAGGAATGTGGTTTGCGATGCGGCAAGAAAACGAAAACCCGGCCTTGGCCGGGTTTCGAGAGTTTGAGCGAGTTGGGATCAGCTGACGCGCTGGGCTTGCAGCAGACGGTCGGAACCCCCTTCGGCGATGCGGTTGGCACCTGTGCGGTCGGAACCGCCTTCAGCAATGCGCTTGGCACCGGTACGGTCGGAGCCCCCTTCGGCGATGCGGTTGGCACCGGTACGGTCGGAGCCCCCTTCGGCGATGCGGTTGGCGCCAGTGCGGTCGGAACCACCTTCGGCGATGCGGTTGGCGCCAGTGCGGTCGGAACCACCTTCGGCGATGCGGTTGGCACCAGTGCGGTCGGAACCACCTTCGGCGATGCGGTTGGCACCAGTGCGGTCGGAACCGCCTTCGGCGATGCGGTTGGCGCCAGTGCGGTCGGAACCGCCTTCGGCGACGCGATCCAGGACCATGTAGCTGCCTTCAGCGGCAACTGGGTCGGTGCCCTGGGAGGAGGACGGCAGAGCGAAAACAGAGCTGCTCAGGGCGGCGATGAACAGGGCGGCGAAGGCTTGGGTTTTCATGGTCTGGCTCCTCGTAGGGGGCTGGAAACTGGGTACGGGGCCAATCTTACGGATGGGGGTTTGATTAAAAAGTGATCACGCGCGATAGAGACCATCAACGTCGTTGATGGTTGACTAAATTCATCAATATCAATGGCTTGTGTTGTTTGTTCCCGCTAGGCGTGTCGATGACGGCGTCAGACTGAAGCAACCTTGTAGGGTGAACATCGTTTTTCATGTCCACCCTGCGTGGCGGAACCAGCCTCCGATGGTGGACCGGTAACGCGTGGTCCACCCTATGAAAAAGCGCCTGACCGCAGGGCGCCGAAAAAAGAAAACGGCCCCGAAGGGCCGTTTCTTGTACGGCGAGGTCGTTAGCCGCCGAGGTAGGCGTCGCGGACCTTGGGGTCGTTGAGCAGGTCGTCGCCGCTACCCTGCATGACGATGTGGCCGTTCTCCAGCACATAGCCACGGTCGGCCAGCTTGAGCGCTTGGTTGGCGTTCTGTTCCACCAGGAAGATGGTCACGCCGTCCTTACGCAGCTGTTCGATGATGTCGAAGATCTGCTGGATGATGATGGGCGCCAGACCCAGCGAAGGCTCGTCGAGCAGCAGCAGCTTGGGCTTGCTCATCAGCGCGCGGCCGATGGCGAGCATCTGTTGTTCGCCGCCGGACATAGTGCCGGCGCGCTGCTCGAAGCGTTCCTTCAGGCGCGGGAACAGGTGCAGCACCTTGTCCATCTGCTCCTGGAAGTCGCCCTTGGCGGTGAAGAAGCCGCCCATGGCCAGATTCTCTTCGACCGTCAGGCGGGCGAACACGCGGCGGCCTTCCGGCACGACAGCGATGCTCTTGCGCATGATGTCGCAGGATTCCTGGCCCACCAGCTCTTCGCCCTCATAGCGAATGCTGCCGCTGGCCGCACGCGGTGAGCCGCACAGGGTCATCAGCAGGGTCGACTTGCCGGCACCGTTGGCGCCGATGAGGGTGACGATCTCGCCCTTTTTCACATCCATGCTGACGCTGTGCAGCGCCTGGATCTTGCCGTAGAAGGTGGAAACCTTGTCGAAAGTAAGCATGGCTCAGGCCTCCCCCAGATAGGCTTTGATCACGTCGGGGTTGTTGCGGATCTGCTCCGGCGTGCCGTCGGCCAGGGGGGTGCCCTGGTTGATCACATAGATGTGGTCGGAAATGCTCATCACCAGCTTCATGTCGTGCTCGATCAGCAGCACGGTCACGTTGTGTTCGTTACGCAGCATGGCGATCAGCGCCTTGAGGTCGTCGGTCTCACGCGGGTTGAGGCCGGCGGCTGGCTCGTCGAGCATGAGGATGCGCGGGCGGGTCATCATGCAGCGGGCGATTTCCAGGCGGCGTTGCTGACCGTAGGCCAGGGTGCCGGCCGGGCGGTTGGCGACTTCGGTCAGGTTGACCTTTTCCAGCCAGTGGGCGGCGTAGTCCATGGCTTCGCGTTCGCTCTTGCGAAAGCCCGGAGTCTTCAGCAGGCCGGCGAGGAAGTTGGTGTTGAGATGGCGGTGCTGGGCGACCAGCAGGTTTTCCACCGCCGTCATTTCCTTGAACAGGCGAACGTTCTGGAAGGTCCGCACCACGCCTTTGCGGGCGATCTTGTGGCCCGGCAGGGCTTCGATCTGCTCGCCATCCAAGCGGATGCTGCCGGAGGTCGGCTGATAGAAACCGGTCAGGCAGTTGAACACGGTGGTCTTGCCGGCGCCGTTCGGGCCGATCATGGAGACGACTTGTTTTTCCTGTACGGTCAGACCCACCCCGTTGACGGCCAGCAGACCGCCGAAGCGCATGGTGAGACCGCTTACTTCGAGAATCGGGCGGCTCATTGTTTCAGCTCCAGGTGGGGACGTTGCATCGGCAGCAGACCTTGCGGGCGCCAGATCATCATCAGCACCATCAGAGCGCCGAACATGAGCATCCGGTACTCGCTGAACTCACGCATGAGTTCGGGGAGCAGGATCATCACGATGGCCGCGAGGATTACGCCCAACTGGGAGCCCAGGCCACCCAGCACGACGATGGCGAGGATGGTCGCCGACTCGATGAAGGTGAAGGACTCAGGCGTCACCAGGCCCTGGCGCGCGGCGAAGAAGCTGCCGGCAAAGCCTGCGAAGCAGGCGCCCAGGGTGAAGGCGGAGAGCTTGATCACGGTGGGGTTCATGCCCAGCGCGCGGCAGGCGATCTCGTCTTCGCGCAGGGCTTCCCAGGCGCGGCCCAGAGGCATGCGCAGCAGACGGTTGATCACGAACAGGGTCAGCAGCACCAGCAGCAGGGCGATCAGGTAGAGGAAGACCACCTTGTTCACCGAGTTGTAGGCGAAACCGAAGTACTCGTGGAAGGTCTGCAGGCCTTCTTCGGCACGGCGCTCGAACGACAGGCCGAACAGGGTTGGCTTGTCGATGTTGCTGATGCCGTTGGGGCCGCCGGTCAGCTCGGTCATGTTGCGCAGCAGGATACGAATGATCTCGCCGAAGCCGAGGGTCACGATGGCCAGGTAGTCACCGCGCAGGCGCAGCACCGGGAAGCCGAGGATGAAGCCGAAGAAGGCCGCCATCAGGCCGGCGATCGGCAGGCACACCCAGAAACCCAGGCCGTAGTAGTGCGAGAGCAGGGCATAGCTGTAGGCGCCGACGGCGTAGAAGCCGACGTAACCCAGGTCCAGCAGGCCTGCCAGGCCGACTACGATGTTCAGGCCAAGGCCGAGCATTACGTAGATCAGGATCAGCGTGGCGATGTCCACGGCGCCGCGGGAGCCGAAGAACGGCCAGACCAGGGCCAGCACGATCAGGCCGAGGATGAACCAGCGCTGGGTGGAGGGCAGGGTGAGGAAGTTGGCGGTGCCCTTCGACATGCCCGGCAGCTTGGGCGCAGAGGCCCAGGCACCCTGGACCTTTTCACGCATCAGTTGCCAGAAGAACATGGCCACGGCGCACGCGACAATGGCCAGCAGGGTGGGGGTGTCGGCACCGGTGACCACCAGGCCTACGCCAACCACGCTGAGTTTCAGGCCGAGGATGGGGTAGGCGACGGCCAGCACCAGAAGGGCGCTGAAGAACGCCGTTTTGAGTCGAGTGTTCATACCTTCTCCACCTCCGGACGGCCAAGAATGCCGGTCGGCCGGAACAACAGGACCAGAACCAGCAGGCTGAAGGCCACGACGTCCTTGTACTGGTCGCCGAAGAGGTCGGCGCCGAAGGCTTCGGCTACGCCCAGCACCAGGCCGCCGAGCATGGCGCCCGGAATGCTGCCGATGCCGCCGAGCACGGCCGCGGTGAAGGCCTTGATACCGGCGAGGAAGCCGATGTGCGGGTTGATCACGCCGTACTGCATGCCCAGCAGCACCGCGGCCACGGCGGCCAGGGTGGCACCGATGACGAAGGTCAGGGCGATGATGTTGTTGGTGTTGATGCCCAGCAGGTTGGCCATGCGGATGTCTTCAGCACAGGCGCGGCAGGCACGGCCCAGGCGCGAACGCGAAATGAACATCGTGAGGCCGTACATGACCAGGAAGGTGACCACGAAGATCAGGATCTGCATGTAGGAGATCACCACGCCATTCATGGTGCTCTCGCCGAACACGAAGTTGCCCGGAATCAGGTTGGGGATTGCCTTGTCCTTGGAATCCTGAGTCAGCAGTACTTCGTTCTGCAGGAAGATCGACATGCCGATCGCGGAGATCAGCGGGATCAGGCGGTTGCTGCCGCGAAGGGGACGATACGCGACCCGTTCGATGCTGTAACCGTAAGCACTTGCAACGATAATGCTCGCGGCGAATGCCGCGACGATAACGATCGGAAGGCTTTCCAGACCGAGCATGGTGAGCCCGGCAATCACGATGAAGGCTACGTACGAGCCAATCATGTAAACCTCGCCGTGGGCGAAGTTGATCATGCCGATGATGCCGTAGACCATGGTGTAGCCGATGGCGATCAGGGCATAGGTGCTGCCAACGGTAAGCCCGTTAACCAGCTGTTGCAGATAGTGGTAGAGATCAGGCATTCCCTAACTCCTCGGGCATCACGAAAAGCGGCGCTTGTGGCGCAGCGGAGCCCGTAAAACACGGATAAACAAAGCCCACTGCCGTAGCAGTGGGCTTTGCGTTCAGGCGGGAAGCTTATTTAGCTTCGGTTTTGGTGCCGTCCTTGTGCCACTCGTAAACCACGAAGCTGAAGTCCTTCAGATCGCCCTTCTCGTCGAAGGCCAGGTTGCCGGTCGGGGTAGCGAAGGAGTTGGCGCGCAGGGCGGCAGCTACCTTGGCGGTGTCGTCTTCGCCGGCTTTCTTGATGCCTTCGGCGATGACTTGAACGGCAGCGTAGGCCGGGAACACGAACGGACCGCTCGGGTCTTCGTTCTTGGCCTTGAAGGCGTCTACCAGGGCCTGGTTCTTCGGATCCTGGTCGAAGGACTTCGGCAGGGTGACCAGCAGGCCTTCGGAAGCCGGGCCGGCAATGGCGGACAGCTCTTTGTTGCCTACGCCTTCCGGACCCATGAAGCGAACTTTCAGGCCTTTTTCAGCCGACTGGCGCAGCAGCAGGCCGAGTTCCGGGTGGTAGCCGCCGTAGTAGACGAAGTCCACGCCAGCCTGCTTCAGCTTGGAAACGATGGTGGAGAAGTCCTTGTCGCCGGCGTTGATGCCTTCGAACAGGGCGACTTTCACGCCTTTGCTTTCCAGGGTCTGTTTGACGGCAGTGGCGATGCCTTCGCCGTACTGCTGCTTGTCGTGGATGACAGCGACGGTCTTCGGCTTGATGTGATCAGCGATGAAGTTGCCGGCGGTCGGGCCTTGCAGGCTGTCCAGGCCGATGGTGCGGAACACCAGCTGGTAGCCACGGGAAGTGATGTCCGGGCTGGTGGAAGCCGCGGTGATCATCAGGATGCCTTCGTCTTCATAGATGTCGGACGCGGGCTGGGTAGAGCTGGAGCAGAGGTGGCCAACTACGTAGTGGATACCGTCGTTGACGATCTTGTTGGCTACGGCAACAGCCTGTTTCGGATCACAAGCGTCGTCATAGACCACGCCTTCGAGCTGAGCGCCGTTCACCCCGCCGGCCTTGTTGATCTGCTCGATCGCCATCTTGGCGCCGATGAATTGCATCTCGCCGTACTGGGCAACCGCACCGGTCACCGGGCCAGCCAGGGCGATCTTGATGGTGTCAGCTGCTACGGAGTAGCTGGCGACACCGGCGAGAGCCATGGCGGCGAACAGTTTGGAAATCTGCTTGGTAGCCTTATTCATAGTGCTCCACTCTTGTGTTTTTCATTGTTGTTGTCCTGATTGCCGAAGCTACGGGACAGGGAATTGCACCCCGCCAACACGCCCCGGCAACTGTACCGGAACAGTGTAGATTGCTGATTTGCGGCTTGAAAAGTCGGGTTTTGATGGCGGAATGATCTTGTGTCGCTTAATCGAAACAAACGTATAGAAATACGGCGTGTCTCGGGTGTGGCTGGCGTCGTCAAGGCATGCTTGTCTGAATGTTGCTCGACGCTATCATTGCGCCCCCCAAATCCATTCGTTACCAACCAACACAAAACAAGCCATGAACGATAACGCTAGCACCCTCTATGCCAAGCTGCTCGGCGAAACCGCCGCCATTACCTGGGAAGAGCTACAGCCCTTCTTCGCCCGTGGCGCGCTGCTCTGGGTCGATGGCGCCGAAGACCTGGTGGCCGTTGCCCTGGCCGTGGCCGAAGACGACAAGGCTCAGGTCGCGGCCTTTCTGGCCGCCGGCAAGCTCAGCAAGGTGGAGGAAGACCGTGCCCAGGACCTGCTGGCCCGCGATCCGAAGCTCTGGGCTGTGGTGGTAGCCCCCTGGGTTCTGATCCAGGAGCGGGACGAAGCGCCGACCCGTCACTGACGGCGCGCGCGGGTGGAGCCCAGGGAGGGGCTCCAGGAGTGTGCCGCATGCCCGGTACTGCACTGGTCAGGGGCAGCGGCGAAATCGGTGGAGCGAGCTAGACTCATCCCACCTTCTACTTCTCTTTGATATCCACAGGGAGTGTCATCATGTTCGAACCAGGCCATGTACACCGGGCCAATATTCCCGGTATTCCGGGGCAGCAGGAATTCTCCATCGACCTTTATTACGAAGCTCGTCCTAACCCCAAGGAAGGCACCATGCTGCACTTCCGCATGGTGGGCGAGATCGCGGGCAAGCCTTTCGAGGAGGAGTTCGAGATGCACCGCGACACGGCATTCAACTTCGCTGCCGTGGTTTCCAAGGTAGCGGTGAAGAATGGTCTGAGCCCCAACAACACGCTGATCATGCGTAATCACAAGGAATACGACCTGATCTTCGAAGATATCCGCCGCGTGCTTGGCGCCGAGCCGGGCGAGGCGGTGAACTTCGACCATCTGGAGAAAGACGGTCTCTGACCTATGTCCCGGTGGAGGCCACGGCGTGGTTTCCACCTTTCTGTCTGGCAAATCTGAAACGATGGGTATTGCTTCGCTCAACCGCATCCTACGACTGCGACGTCAGCCGTAGGTTGGCGTAGAGCGGAGCGAAACCCAACGACCACCTACGCACTGACCCAACGCTGGCGCATCCAGCCACTCAGGGCATCCACGCCCAGCACCAGAATCAGCATGGCGACGATCACGCTGGACGCTTGCGCTTCCTGGAACAGGCTGAGGCTCACGTAAAGCATTTGCCCCAGGCCGCCCGCGCCGACGAAGCCGAGCACGCTGGCCATGCGGATGTTGTTCTCCCAGCGATAGAGCATGTAGGCCACCAGTTGCGGCCATACGGTCGGCAGGGTGCCATAGCAGAACGCCGCAACGCGCCCGCCGCCATTGAGGCGTATGGCTTCGGCCGGTTCCGGCGGGGTGTTCTCCAGGGCCTCGGCGAAGAGGCGACCCAGTACCCCGGCGGTGTGCAGGGCCAGTGCCAGGGTGCCGGCATTGGGCCCGAGGCCTGCAGCCAGCACCATCAGCGCCGCCCAGACCAGTTCCGGTACGGCACGCAGCGCATTCAGCAACAGGCGCGCAGTCCCTTGGGCCAGGCGGCCGAAGCGGCCTGCCGCGGGCAGGGCGATAAGCAGGCCAAGTAGTGCCGCCAGCAGGGTGCCGAGCGCTGACATGGCGAGGGTTTCCAGGGCGCCCCAGCCGATGGCCCTCAGGTGGGCGCTGGAGAAGTCCGGCTGGAGGAAGCGCGCCGCGTAGCTGCCCATCTGCTGCAGGGCGTCGCCACTGACCAGCGCGCCCAGGTCGATGCCCAGCCAGATAAAGGAAGCAGCCGCAGCCGCCAGCAGGGCAAGGATTACCAGGATGTTGCCCGCTCTCATGCGAACCGCCCGCGCAGGAAGCGGCTGAGCTGGTCGGCCAACAGTACCAGGGCAAGGAAGGTCAGCAGCATGCTGGCGACTTCACCGCCGGCGAACATGCGCATGGACAGGTCCATCTGCTGGCCCAAGCCGCCAGCCCCGACGAAACCCATTACCACCGAGGCGCGCACGGCGCATTCCCAGCGATAGACGGTGTAGGAAATCATCTCCGCTGCCGCGCTGGGCAGCACGCCGTAGGCGAAAGCGGCCAGGCGCGGGCTGCCGGCGGTGAGCAGGGCGCGGGTGGGGCGCGGGTCGACGGACTCGAAGATTTCCGCATAGACCTTACCCAGCATGCCGCTGTAGGTGATGGCGATGGCCAGGACCCCAGCGGTGGGGCCAAGGCCCACGGCGCGAACGAAGAGCAGCGCCCAGACGATTTCCGGCACGCTGCGCAGGAAGATCAGCAGGCCGCGCACCGGCCAGCGCAGGGTCTGGGCCCACCAGGCCGGACGGCCGCCACGGGGCAGGGCGGAGAGCGACAGGGCGCGGCTTGCCCAGAGCGAAGCGGGCAGGGCAATCAGCAGCGCCAGGGTCATGCCGGCAGTGGCGATGGCCAGCGTCTCCAGGGTGGCGCGGCCCAATAGGAGTAGAAACTCTTCGCCGTGCTCGGGCGGCCAGAAGGCGGAAAGAAACTGCCCCATGGTGCGGGCGTTGCCTTCGTCCAGCAGCACCGCCGGGTTCAGCTCGCTCAGCTTCAGGCCAGGCCAGAGCAGCGCCACGGCCAGCAGGGTCAGCAGCAGCCGGGGCATCGCGGCAGGGTCGTGAGGCGCCGATCTCAGCATCGTGGAATATGCAACGCGGGGGCCGCCACGGGCGGTGAAGACGGCACGTCGCCGCGTAATTGCTCGTTGGCGTAGAGGGCGTCCAAGTCGGCCTGGCTAACGGCCTCCCGTGGGCGATCGAAGGCGATGCGCCCGTCGCGCACACCTACGATGCGTGGGAAGTGTGCCAGTGCCAGTTCCACCGCGTGCAAGCTGGCCAACAGCGTGACGCCGCGGCGACTGGCATCGGCGCAGAGCACGCCGAGGGTGTGGTCGGCCAGCACCGGGTCCATGGCCGAAACCGGTTCGTCGGCGAGGATCAGCTCCGGGGCCTGGTAGAGCACCCGGGCGATGCCCACGCGCTGCAGTTGGCCACCGGAGAGTTGGTCGCAGCGCTCGAAGAGTTTGTCGGCGAGATCGAGGCGGGTAAGGGCCGATTGGGCGCCTGTGCGATCCAGTGGGTGCAGCAAACTGAGCAAACCCTTGGCCAGGGACCATTGGCCGAGCTTGCCGGCCAGCACGGCGGTGACCACCCGCTGGCGCGGAGGAATCGGCGGGGCCTGGTGGACGAGTCCGATGCGCGCGCGAAGGCGCTGGCGCTCCCGCGCAGAGAGCGTCCAGGGCGCCGCACCGAGCAACTGGAACTGCCCGGTGGCGGGTTTCAGGCTGGTGGCGAGCAGGCGCAGCAGGCTGGTTTTGCCTGCGCCGGAGGGGCCGATGATGGCTACCCGTTCGCCGCTGCCGACGGTCAGGTCGATAGCCTGTAGGGCAGGCTGGCCGTTGGCGTGGACCAGGTCCACGCCGTGTAGCGACAGGCTCACTTCAACAGGCCGGCCGAGCGTGCTGCTTCTTCGATGCCCTGGTAGTTCTCGGGCTTGGTCGGAATGAAGCGGGTCGCGGCCTGCAGGTCGAGGATCGCCTTGTGCTCCGGGTTGGCCGGGTCGAGGGCGAGGAAGGCCTGCTTGATCTTCTCGGCCAGGGCCGGGTCCAGGGTGCCGCGTACGGTCCAGTTGTAGTCGTAGTAGGTCGGGGTGGTGGCAAAGACTTTCACTTTGCTGGTGTCGACCTTGCCGGCATCCACAAGCTTCTGCCAGACGCTGGCGTTCAGCACGCCGCCATCCACCTTGCCAGCCTGGACCCAGGCCACGGTGGCGTCGTGGGCGCCGGAGTAGGCGACGCGCGAGAAGAACGCCTCGGGCACGACGCCGTCCTTCTGCATGAAATAGCGCGGCATCAGGCTACCGGAGGTGGAAGACACCGAGCCGAAGGCGAAGGTCTTGCCCTTGAGGTCCTGCAGGGACTTCACCGCCGGATCGGCGCTGATGAATTTGCTGGTGAACTTCTCGTCCTGCTCACGCTGGACCAGCGGAACGGCGTTGCCGGTTTTCAGGCGGGTCTGGACGAAGGTGAAGCCGCCGAGCCAGGCCATGTCCAGGCGGTCGGCCGCCAGGGATTCGACCACCGCAGCGTAATCGGCCACGGGCACGAACTCGACCTTCATGCCGAGTTGCTGTTCGAGGTAAGCGCCGAGGGGTTTGAATTTGCGCAGCAGTTCGGTGGGGGCTTCGTCAGGAATGGCCGAGACTTTGAGGACGTCGGCAGCCTGGGAAACAACGGCGGACAGGGACAGGGCGAAGCCGGCCGCGAGGGCCAGGGAGCGTTTGAACATGGGATTCTCCGGTTCAATAGCGGAAAAGGCAGGCGGATTATAGTGATCGGACGATCGCTTGGTAGCTTCATCTCGCTGACCAGGCAGTTAAGATGTGTGTTTCGCCAACCGCCTGGAGTTACGGCATGACCGCTCCCTTGCCTTCCATTGCCTTTGCCGGTATCGGCCTGATGGGCCTGCCCATGACCCGCCGCCTGCTGGCTGCCGGCTTCCCGCTGACCGTGTGGAACCGTTCCCCGGAAAAGTGCGCGCCGCTGCTGGAGCAGGGCGCCCGCCGTGTGATGATGCCGGCCGAGCTCTGTGCCGAGGCGGATATCGTGATGCTCTGCCTGGCTGACACCCGCGTGGTGCGCAAGGTGGTATTCGGGGAGGGCGGTATTGTCGAAGGGGCGAGGCCCGGGCAACTGCTCGTGGACTTTTCCAGCCTGGAACCGGCCGCCACCCGTGAGATGGCCGCCGAACTCGAGGCCCGCACCGGTATGCGCTGGATGGATGCCCCCGTCTCTGGCGGCACCCCCGGCGCCGAGGCCGGTACCTTGGCGATCATGGCTGGCGGTCATGAAGACGATGTGGAACGAGTGCGGCCGATCCTCGCTCACCTGGGCCAGCGACTGACCCGCATGGGCGGGGTAGGTGCGGGGCAAGTGACCAAGGTGTGCAACCAGATGATCGTGGCCTGTAATGCCCTGGTCATCGCCGAAGTGGTGGCGCTGGCCGAGAAGGCCGGGGTGGACGCCAGCCTGATCGCCCCGGCGCTGGCCGGCGGTTTCGCTGACTCCAAGCCGCTGCAGATCCTCGCGCCGCAGATGGCCGAGAGCCATTTCGAACCGATCAAATGGCATGTGCGCACGCTGCTGAAAGACCTGGACACTGCCGTGCGCCTGTCCCGCGAGCACGACTCGGCGACGCCCCTCAGTGGCCTGGCAGCGCAACTGATGCGTCTGCACGGCAGCCAGGGCAATCTGGAGCGCGATCCGGCTACGCTGGTGGAAATGTTCCGGGAGAATCACTGATGAAGATCGCCGCCAACCTGTCACTGCTCTTCACCGACCGCCCGTTGATCGAGCGTGTAATCGCTGCGCGCGTCGCCGGTTTCGATGGCGTGGAAGTGCAGTTTCCATACGAGTTGCCGGCTATCCGCATGAAGGAAGTGCTGGAAGCGGCCGGCCTGCCGCTGATCTTGTTCAACCTGCCGGCCGGCGACCTGATGGAAGGTGGCCCCGGTCTGGCAGCGGTGCCGGAGCGCCAGGAGCAGTTCGACGATGCCCTGGCGCAGGCGCTGGCTTATGCCGCGATGACCCGCCCGCGCTTCGTCAATGTGCTGGCTGGGCGCAAGGCCGACGGTGTGACTCGGGAGCGGGCGCTGGCCTGTCTGGCCGCTAACCTGCACAAGACGGCCGAGGCCTTCGCCGTACTGCGTATCGGTGTGGTCTGCGAAGCGATCAACCCGCTGGATATGCCGGGCTTCCTGATCAACACCCCGGAGCAACTGGATGAGCTGCTGCGCGATGTGGATCATCCCAACCTCAGTGCCCAGTACGACCTCTATCACATGGCCCGCCAGGGCGTAGACGCAGCAGCGGGCATTCGCCTGCTGGCCGGCCGCATCGGCCATGTGCAGTTCGCCGACTGCCCCGGCCGCGGCGAACCGGGCACGGGCAACACCGACTTCGGCCCGGCGCTGCGCGCCCTGCAGGAAGACGATTACCCCGGCTGGATGGGGGCTGAATACAAACCTGCCGGTGTGACCGCCGATACCCTCGGTTGGCTGCCGGAGTGGAAGGCCCGACTGGCCTGAGTTCCGGCGCCCCCACAGCGAAATGATTTGGCATTTTGTAGAGAGAACACCATGACTGACCCCATTCGCCTCACCCAGTACAGCCACGGTGCTGGTTGCGGCTGCAAGATTTCCCCCAAGGTGCTGGAGGTGATCCTCGCCGGCAGCGGCGCGCAGAACCTCGACCCCAAGCTCTGGGTGGGCAACGCCTCCCGGGACGACGCTGCGGTCTACGCCCTGGACGAGGAGCGCGGTGTGGTGTCCACCACCGACTTCTTCATGCCGATTGTCGACGACCCCTATGACTTCGGCCGCATTGCCGCCACCAACGCCATCAGCGACATCTATGCCATGGGCGGCGACCCGCTGATGGCCATCGCCATTCTCGGCTGGCCGGTCAACCTGCTACCGCCGGAAGTGGCTCGCGAAGTGATACGTGGTGGCCGCTCGGTGTGCGACGAGGCGGGCATTCCCCTGGCCGGTGGGCACTCGATCGATGCTCCCGAGCCGATCTTCGGCCTGGCCGTCACGGGCGTGGTGGACAAGCGCCACATGAAGCGTAACGACACCGCCACCGCCGGCTGCAAGCTTTACCTGACCAAGCCGCTGGGCATCGGCATCCTCACCACCGCCGAGAAGAAGGGCAAACTGCGCGAGGCCGATGTAGGGCTGGCCCGCGACTGGATGTGCACCCTGAACAAGCCCGGCAGCCGCTTCGGCAAGCTGGCAGGGGTCAAGGCGATGACCGATGTCACCGGTTTCGGCCTGCTCGGCCACCTGGTGGAAATGGCCGACGGCAGTGGCCTCACCGCCCGTGTCGAGTACGCCAAGGTGCCCAGCCTGCCTGGCGTGGAGTACTACCTGGAACAGGGCTGCGTGCCCGGCGGCACCCTGCGCAACTTCGACAGTTACGGCGATCGCCTGGCACCTTTGGCTGAGGTACAGAAGCTGCTGCTCTGCGATCCACAGACCAGCGGCGGCCTGCTGGTGGCGGTGACTCCGGAAGGGGAGGCGGAATTCCTCGCAGTGGCCGAGGAGCTTGGCTTGCAACTGGCACCTATTGGCAAGCTGCACGAGCGACAGAGTCTCGCGGTTGAGGTGTTCTGATGCGTCCGGACACCTCGAATTACCGCGACATCTTCCTCAATGACCTGCCGATGATGGACGCCCGCGCGCCGGTCGAGTTCGTCAAGGGCGCATTCCCGCATACGGTCAACTTGCCGCTGATGACCGACATCGAGCGGCAGAAAGTAGGTACCAGCTACAAGCTGCATGGCCAGGACGCTGCCATCGCCCTTGGCCACCAATTGGTCAGCGGCGCCATCAAGGCGGAGCGCATCGAGGCTTGGGCCGCCTTCGCCCGCGCCAATCCCCAGGGTTATCTCTACTGTTTCCGTGGCGGGCTGCGTTCACAGCTGGTTCAGCAATGGCTGAAGACGGAAGCGGGCATCGAGTATCCGCGCGTAAAAGGTGGCTACAAGGCGATGCGGACCTTCCTCCTGGAAACCACCCAGGATGCCGTGACCCAGTGCGACTTCGTGCTGGTCGGCGGCCTCACCGGTACCGGCAAGACCGACGTGATCGCCCAGTTGGCCAATAGCCTGGACCTGGAAGGCCACGCCAACCACCGCGGTTCCAGTTTCGGCAAGCGCGCAACCCCGCAACCGGCGCAGATCGACTTCGAAAACACGCTGGCCATCGACATCCTGAAGAAGCGTGCAGCGGGTCATGAACAGTTCGTGCTGGAGGACGAAGGGCGCATCGTCGGCAGTTGCTCGGTTCCGCTGGAGCTTTACCAGGGCATGCAGGCATTCCCGCTGGTCTGGCTCGACGACAGTTTCGAGGACCGGGTGGAGCGCATCCTGCGCGATTACGTGGTGAACCTGTGCGCGGAGTTCATCGCGACCCACGGCGACGAGCATGGCTTCGCGCGCTTCGCCGAACGGTTGCGCCAGAGCCTGGACAACATCGTTCGACGCCTGGGCGGCGAACGCCACCAGCGCATGACGGCGCTGATGGACCAGGCCCTGGTCGAGCAGGAAGCGACCGGCAATGTGGACTTGCACCGGGGCTGGATCGAAGGCCTGCTGCGCGAGTATTACGACCCCATGTACGCGTTTCAGCGCGAGAGCAAGGCGTCGCGTATCGAGTTCGCCGGGGAACAGGCGGCGGTGCTGGAGTATTTGCGGCAGCGTCGGCCAGCGCGGGGCTGATTCAACCCTTCACGCCGGATTCGAATCCACCGGCCTCAAGGGCAGCACATTGCTGCTGCCCAGCCCGTGGGGGTGGCGCAGGAATTCTTCGATGTTGACCCGTGGCTGGGGACGACTGAGCAGATAGCCCTGGATGTAGTCGCAGCCATGGCCGCGCAGGAAGTCCAGCTGTTCGCGGGTCTCCACCCCTTCGGCCACCACCTGCAAGTGCAGCGTGTGCGCCATGCCGATGATGGCCTGGACGATCTCCATGTCGGCATGGCTGCCGGGGATGTCCATGACGAAGGAGCGGTCGATCTTCAGGGTATCCAGGGGCAGGCGCTTCAGGTAGGCGAGCGACGAGTAGCCGGTGCCGAAGTCGTCGATGGAGATGCTTACGCCCAGATTGCGGATACGCTCCAGCAGGTGCAGGGCTTGGTTGACGTTGTGCATCAGGGCATTTTCGGTGACTTCCAGCTCCAGCCGTTGCGGCCGTACGCCGGTCTCCCGCAGGGCGCGTTGCACTTCGTCTGCCAACTCGTCGCGGCAGAGGTTGAGCGCCGAGCAGTTAACTGCAACGCGCAGGTCCTGGAAACCCTGGGCGGCCAGGCTGGCCAGGTCCCGGCAGGCTTGGCGCAGCACCCAGGTGTCCAGCTGGGCGATGAATCCGTTGGCCTCGGCCACGCCGATGAAACGATCCGGCGGCAGCAGGCCGAGCTGTGGGTGTTGCCAGCGCACCAGGGCTTCCAGCTTGGTCACCTGGCCAGAGTGCAGGTCGAGGATCGGCTGGTAACTGAGGAACAGGCCCTGATCCTTGGCCAGCGCGAGGTGCAGTTCCTCTTCCAGTTGCAGCTCGAAGGTGGCCTTGTTCTTCAGATGGCGGCTGAAGAAGTGCAGGTTGTTGCGTCCGCTGCTCTTGGCCTGGTAGAGCGCGAGGTCTGCATGTTTGAGCAGTTCCTCGAAGGTTTCGCCATCGTCCGGGTAGAGGCTGATGCCGATGCTGGTAGTCATGGTGACGTTGCGCCCGGCCAGGGTGATGGGTTCCTTCATGCGCTCCATGATGCGCTGGGACAGGGCCTTGGCCTCCATCAGGTTGCCCAGGCTGGCGAGCACGCAGAATTCGTCGCCTCCCAGCCGCGCGATCACATCTTCGCGACGCAGCACGCTGCGTACCCGTTCGGCCACCACCTTGAGCAACTCATCGCCCGCGTCGTGGCCCAGGCTGTCGTTGACGCGCTTGAAGTGGTCGACATCGAGAAACATGACCGCCAGTGGCTGCTTGAAATCGGCGTGGGTTTGCAGCTTTTCCAGGAAGTATTCGTTGAAGGCACGCCGGTTGGGGAGGCTGGTCAAGGGGTCGAAATGGGCAACGTTCTGCAGTTTCACCTTCACCTGCTCCAGTTCACCCAGCAGGTTGCTGACATGCTGCAGGTCGAGCTCCTTGCGTTGCAGTTTCTTGTCGACCCAGGCCACGCCCAGGGCAAAAAGCAGCACCATGCTGGCAATTACCGCCAGGCTGGAACCAAGCTGTACGGCATTGTCCGCACGGTCCAGATACAGTTCGGTGCCCTCCGGTACCGCCAGTTGCAGGGCCAGCATACCGGTGAAGTGCATGCTGCAGATGGCGCCCCCCATGGTAAGGCTGGCAGGGATCTTGAGCAGTTGGTGGCCTTCGCAGCGCTCGCGAAAGAAGGTGGACAGAAGCATGGCGGCCATGCTGGCAGCGATGGCGACGCCTACCGAGATGGCGACCATGCCAGGGTGGTAGTACTGGGTCGCCACCGAGCGGATGGCGGCCATGCCGCAGTAGTGCATGAGGGCGATGCCGAGGCCGACGGCCAGCGCCGCAGCCATATAGTGATGCGGTTCGACCTTGGAGCGGCCGAGGGTGTGCATGCCCACCAATGAGGCGGCGATTACGATCATCAGGGAAAGCGTAGTGGTGGGGATGTCGTAGTCGATGGCGATCGGTGCCTCGAAGGCCAGCATGGCGATGAAGTGCATCGTCCAGATGCCGCCACCCAGGCAGCCGGCGCCGAGCCAACTCCAGCGTCGCCGGGTTTCCGGCTGCTGGGCATGGGTGACCCGCTCGACCATGTCGAAGGCGCAGTAGCTGGCACCCGAGGCCACGAGGAAAGCCAGCAGCACAAGCCAGCTGTTGTGGGTGCATGCCAGCAATATCTGGCCATCCGCGGGAAGTGCAGTACCGAAACGCAGGCCCAGCCAGTCCATAGAGGGGATTCCCATGCAGACGGTTAGACTTCGGGGGAGGGGGTTGCTGGCACAATGCCGTCAGTATAGCCAGCGTGGGTGTCCTAGTTTGGACGTCCGTACCTGAGCGCTGAACGGTCGTCGGTGGGGGATGGCCGGCAGGGGCTGGTCTTCATCGCCGCCGCATCGGGTTACATAAATCAAACTAATTTTCGCAGACAGTGGTCTGCTGGACCCTCTAGATTGCAGTATCGACCCCGGCTTGCGGTTACCCGGGGGCCTGACAACAACAACGAGACCGACTCATGCAGCAATCTCCTCAAGCGGCCAATGCCTGGCGCGTGCTCTTTCTGCTGTTCCTGGCGAACCTGTTCAACTTCTTCGACCGCACCATCCCGGCCATCATCATCGAGCCGGTGCGTCATGAGTGGAGCTTGAGCGACTTCCAGTTGGGCCTGATCGGAACCGCATTCACGCTGGTCTACGCGGTCGCCGGCGTGCCGCTGGGGCGCATGGCCGATACCGGTGCGCGAAATAAAATCATGGGCTGGGGCCTGGCGGTCTGGAGCGGCCTGACCGCGGTGAACGGCCTGGCCTGGAACTTCTGGAGCTTCCTGCTGGTGCGCATGGGGGTCGGCATTGGTGAAGCCAGCTACGCGCCAGCGGCCAACTCGCTGATCGGCGATCTCTTCCCCGCTCACAAGCGCGCCCGCGCCATGGGCATCTTCATGCTCGGTCTGCCACTCGGCCTGGTGCTGGCCTTCTTCACTATCGGCGCCATGGTCAAGGCCTTCGACAGCTGGCGTGCACCGTTCTTCATCGCCGCCGTGCCGGGGCTGATCCTGGCGCTGTTCATGTTCTTCATCAAGGAGCCTGCCCGCGGCGCGGCCGAAGCCGTAAAGGTGTCCTCCGCAACACCGGTAGACAAACCGCTGCGCCGGGTGCTGGCGATCCGCACCTTCTGGTGGCTGACCCTCGCAGGTCTCACTTACAACTTCGCAACCTATGCCACCAACTCCTTCATGGTGCCGATGCTGCAACGCTACTTCCTGATGCCGCTGGAGCAGGCTGCCATTGCCACGGGCATCATCACTGGCCTTACCGGCCTGGTGGGGCTGACGCTGGGTGGCTGGGTGGCGGACAAGGTGCACCAGAAGTCCGAGCGCGGCCGCCTTCTGCTGGCGGCCTTCAGCATGCTCGTGGCGGCGGTCTGCACCGGCTATGCGCTGCTGGCCGGGCGTATCGAGATTGGCCTGTTCGTTGCCATCTTCAGTCTGGGTTGGCTGTTCGCCTACAACTTCTACACCTGCGTCTACACCGCCATCCAGGATGTGGTGGAGCCGCGCTTGCGGGCGACCGCCATGGCCCTGTTCTTCGCCGGTCTCTACCTGCTGGGCGGGGGGCTTGGCCCGGTGGTCGTGGGGCTTCTGTCGGACCACTACTCGCAGGCGGCGATGCTGGCGGCCGGCGCGAGCGAGATGAACGAGACGTTCAAGGCCGTGGGCCTGCACAACGCCATGTTCCTGGTGCCAGTAGCGCTGACCCTGACCATGCTGGCTTTGTTCCAGGCGGCGCGTTGCTTCGTGCGCGATGCGGCGAACATGCGTGAAGGGCTGGCGGCTGCAGCAGCCTGATCGACGTCCGAATGCAAAACGGCCCGCAATTGCGGGCCGTTTTTTTGAGGTGCGTTAATGACCAGGGTGCCCGGCAGGACGGGTTGAGCGATACCCATCAATTCCTGCTGATGGGTATCGCTTAGCTCAAACGGAGCGCCGCCCGCCGCATCCTGCGAACCGCCCTTAGCCTGCGACGAGGATGCGGATCGATTCCAGGCGCAGGGCCGCCTTGTCCAGCAGTTGAAGTCCCTCGTCACGCTGGTGGCGAACGGCTTCCAGTTCGCTGTCGCGTACGCTCGGGTTCACGGCCTGGAGCGCTGTGAGGCGCGCGAGCTCCTCGTCCAGTTCGGCCTTCAGGCGGCGCTGGGCTTCGGCCACGCGTTCGGCATGGCGCGGGGCGATCTTGGCTTCGCCGGCGTTGATCTGTGCCGCGAGCACGTCGCGCTGGGCCTGGACGAACTTGTTGGCACTGCCGCGCGGCACGCTTTCCAGTTGGTCGTTGAGGGTGTCGAAAGACACTTTGGAGGCCAGGTCGTTGCCATTGGCGTCCAGCAGGCAGCGCAAGGCCTTGGGCGGCAGGAAGCGGCTGAGCTGCAGGGCGCGCGGGGCCACCGCTTCGCTGACATAGATCAGCTCCAGCAGCACGGTGCCAGGCTTGAGTGCTTTGTTCTTGATCAGCGCCACGGCGGTGTTGCCCATGGAGCCGGAGAGCACCAGGTCCATGCCGCCCTGCACCATCGGATGTTCCCAGGTGAGGAACTGCATGTCCTCGCGGGACAGGGCCTGGTTGCGATCGTAGGTGACGGTCACGCCTTCGTCGTCGCCGAGGGGGAAGCCTGCGTCGAGCATCTTCTCGCCGGGCTTGAGTACCAGGGCGTTCTCGGAGTGGTCTTCGCTGTCGATACCGAAGGCTTCGAACAGCGACTCCATATAGATGGGCAGGGCGAACTGGTCGTCCTGCTCGAGAATGTCCTCAACCAGTTGCTCGCCTTCACCGGCACCGCCGGAGTTGAGCTCCAGCAGGCGGTCACGGCCGTTGTGCATTTCACCTTCGAGGCGTTTGCGCTCGGTTTCGGCTTCGTTCACCAAGGCGTTCCAGGCATCGTCGTCGCCGCCTTCGAGCATCGGTAGCAGACGCGGACCGAACTGGTGCTGGATGGCATTGCCGGTGGGGCAGGTGGCGAGGAAAGCGTTCAGTGCCTGGTGGTACCACTGGAACAGGCGTTCCTGCGGGCTGGTTTCCAGGTAGGGCACGTGAAGCTGGATGGTGTGCTTCTGGCCGATCCGGTCGAGACGGCCAATACGCTGTTCCAGCAGGTCCGGGTGGGCCGGCAGGTCGAACAGCACGAGGTGATGGGCGAACTGGAAGTTGCGGCCCTCGGAACCGATTTCCGAGCAGATAAGCACCTGGGCGCCGAACTCTTCGTCCGCGAAGTAGGCGGCGGCACGGTCGCGTTCGAGGATGCTCATGCCTTCGTGGAACACGGTGGCAGGAATGCCGGAGCGCACACGCAGGGCGTCTTCCAGGTCCAGGGCGGTTTCCGCGTGGGCGCAGATCACCAGCACCTTGAACTTCTTCAGCATTTTCAGGGTGTCGATCAGCCACTCGACGCGCGGGTCGAAGCGCCACCAACGCTCGGCGTCATCGCCGCTGTCCTGCTGGGACTGGAAGCTGACTTCCGGGTAGAGGTCCGGGTGGTCACCGATCGGCAACTCCATGTACTCGACCGGGTTGGGCAGCGGATAGGGGTGCAGGTTACGTTCGGGGAAGCCCTGCACGGCGGCGCGAGTGTTGCGGAACAGCACGCGGCCGGTGCCGTGGCGGTCCAGCAGTTCGCGCACCAGGCGCGGAGCAGCTTCCTCGTCGCCAGCGGCCAGGGCTTTGAGCAGGCCTTCGCCTTCTTCCCCGAGGAAGCCTTTGATGGTCGCTTCGGCCTTGTCGCTCAGGCGGCCCTGATCCAGCAGTTCCTGGACGGCTTCTGCCACGGGGCGGTAGTTGGCGCTTTCGGCGCGGAAGGCTTCCAGATCGTGGAAGCGGCTCGGGTCCAGCAGGCGCAGACGTGCGAAGTGGCTTTCCTGGCCCAGTTGTTCCGGGGTGGCAGTGAGCAACAGCACGCCGGGGATGGTTTCGGCCAGTTGCTCAACCAGGCGGTATTCGGGGCTGGCCTGTTCCGGGTGCCAGACCAGGTGGTGGGCTTCGTCGACCACCAGCAGGTCCCAACCGGCGGCGAAGGCTGCATCCTGGGCGCGCTCGCTGCTTTTCAGCCACTCCAGGGATACCAGGGCCAACTGGCTGTCCTCGAAGGGGTTGCTGGCGTCGCTTTCGGCGAAGCGTTCGGCGTCGAACAGGGCGACCTGCAGGTTGAAGCGACGGCGCATTTCCACCAGCCACTGGTGCTGGAGGTTCTCCGGTACCAGGATCAGTACCCGGCTGGCGCGACCGGAGATGAGCTGGCGGTGGATGACCAGGCCGGCTTCGATGGTCTTGCCCAGACCCACTTCGTCGGCCAGCAGGACGCGCGGTGCTACACGGTCGGCCACTTCACGGGCGATGTGCAGTTGGTGGGCGATGGGCTGGGCGCGGGTGCCGCCCAGGCCCCAAAGGGAGGATTGCAGCAGCCGCGAGCGGTGCTCCAGGGTGTGGTAGCGCAGGGCGAACCACTTGTGCGGGTCGATCTGGCCGGCGAACAGGCGGTCATTGGCCAGGCGGAACTGGATGAAGTTGTTCAGCTGGGTTTCCGGCAGGATGCGGGGCTCATTCTGCGCGGTGATGCCGTGGTAGATCAGCAGGCCGTCGATATCTTCGACTTCCTGGACGTTGAGCTTCCAGCCGTCGAAGTGGGTGATTTCGTCGCCCGGAGCGAAGCGCACGCGGGTCAGCGGCGCATTGCGCAGCGCGTACTGGCGGGTCTCGCCAGTGGCCGGGTAGAGCACGGTGAGCAGGCGGCCATCCGATGTCAGGATGGTTCCGAGCCCAAGCTCTGCTTCGCTGTCACTGATCCAGCGTTGCCCCGGTTGATACTGCTGCGCCATGCGTGTCTCCCTGAGATGAAAAAAGCCGCGTATGTTAACGGAACCGAGGGCGCAGGGCGACGCCGGATGCGGCCCGTATATCCGCAAAAGTGTAGCGAGCGCCGGTAAAGAAGCGGCAAAGACGGCCGACAGACTGACCAAAGGAGGGCTTCATCATGTTGCCACCCATTCCGCAAGGCCTGGTCCCTGTTACCGCCCAGCAGGATGTGGTCAGGCCGCGCCCCGACATTCCGCCGGTCACGCCCGTGCAGGAGAGCGCACAAGAGAGTGCCGTCAGCCTGGACAAGCGCCATCCCCAGGAGGCCGAGGAACTGCTGCGCGAGGAGCAGCGGCGGCGCCAACGGCGGGGCTACACGCCCCAGGAACTGGCCACGGGGGAGGTGGCTGAAGCAGACCAGGCCGAGCTGGACGAGTTGCCGCGTCAGGGGTTGTGGGTGGATGTGGAGGTTTGAGCCGAGCACAATGGGCCTGATTCTTCCTTGAGCCGACACCGGTGGACTTGTTCGACGATATCCCTCTCCGATTGCCCGACGCTGAATTGCGCTTTGAGCCGCACTTCCTTTCTTCGGCGCAGGCGAACGATTGGCTGGCCCGGCTGGTGGCTGAAACGCCCTGGGAACAGCCCGAAGTTTATCTCCATGGCCGCTACTATCCCGTGCCACGGTTGGTGGCGTGGTACGGCGACCCCGAGGCCAGCTACCGCTATTCCGGTCTGACCCATCAGCCATTGCCCTGGACGCCACTGCTGGCGGAGATCCGCACGCGGGTTGCAGAGGCAGTGGGGCAGCCTCTCAATGGGGTTCTGCTCAACTATTACCGGGACGGCCAGGACTCCATGGGTTGGCACAGCGACGACGAACCCGAGCTCGGGCGCAATCCGCTGGTTGCTTCGCTCAATCTGGGTGGCACCCGCCGATTCGACCTGCGCCGCAAGGGCGCGAGCCGCATCGAGCATTCCCTGGAGCTGGGCCATGGCGCGCTACTGGTCATGAGCGGGCCAACGCAGCATCATTGGCAGCATCAGGTGGCGAAGACCCGTATCCCTTGCGCCCCCCGGCTCAATCTCACCTTCCGCTGGATCCGCTTATGAGCAACGACGAAAATCTGATCGACTTCGGCGCCGAGCGCGACAAACGCATCCATGACGTCCACGAAAAGCGCCTGAACGACATGCGCAAGGCATTCGAGCAGGCCATGCCCCTTTCTCAGCCCAAGGGCAAGAAGGGCGGCAAGAAGCCGAAGAAGCGCTGAGGTCTTCCGGCCTTACCCGCACTCCGATCGGCGATCCACCGAGATTCTGTCCACCGCTTTGCGGGGGGGCGAATTCATTCGCGAATGAATTGGCTCCCGCCAAGCGTCTGTTCCAATCGTTCCCGCTGTCTCATGCCCTCCGAAAATTGACCTGGATCAGTATCCCGACCGCCTTTCCGCGGGCCGTTGGAAGCTATTGATCCAGATCAATTTTCGCGTCCTGCTGCGCGGGTACCTTGAACCCATCGAAGCAACAACGCCACACGCAGGAGGCAGATCATGTTCGTCGATACAGTGGTTCTTGCCGGTATGGGCACCGTCGGTCTCATGGTCGCTTTCTTCGCCGGGGTTGGTTACTTCATCTGGAAGGACTCGCAAAAACGCAAACCGCGTTGAGTTACTCCGGTTTTACAGGCACGCAAGGCACCTCGGGCGACTTCGGTCGCCCATTTTTTTGTTCCCGCTTTTCTTCCATCGCGGCCCGCGCCAGACTGGCGCCATGCCGATCCTGACCCTTTCCCGCCTTTCTGAAATCGATCCGCAGCACTGGAATGCCTTGCTGCCGGACGACCAGCCATTCCTGCAGCACGCCTTTCTCTGCGCCCTGGAAGAAAGCGGTAGCGTGGGCGGCCGTAGCGGCTGGCACCCGGCTCATCATCTCTTGCGTGGGGCGAACGGCGAGCTGAAGGCTGCTCTGCCGGCCTATCTCAAGAGCCATTCCTACGGCGAGTACGTCTTCGACTGGGCCTGGGCCGATGCCTGCCAGCGCGCTGGTATCCCGTACTATCCCAAGTTGCTGGCGGCAGTACCCTTCACTCCGGTAGGCGGTGCACGGTTGCTGGCGGTGGATGACGCGGCGGCCGGCGAACTGCTCGACGCAGTGGTGGCCGATGTCGCCGCTGACGATCTTTCGGGGCTGCACATCAACTTCACCGACGCCTTTGCCGACCATCACCTGCATGGCCGTGAAGGTTGGCTGGAACGCCTGGGCTGTCAGTTCCACTGGCGCAACCACGGTTATCGGGATTTCCAGGATTTTCTCGACGCCCTGAGTTCGCGCAAGCGCAAGCAGATCCGCAAGGAGCGTGAGCAGGTGGCGGGGCAGGGGATCGAGTTCCAGTGGCGCTGCGGCCAGGAACTGGAGGAATCGGACTGGGATTTCATCTACGCCTGTTACGCCAACACCTATCGGGTGCGGGGCCAGGCGCCCTACCTGACGCGTGCCTTCTTCAGCCTGCTGGCCGAACGGATGCCGGAGGCCATTCGCGTGGTGCTGGCGCTGCAATCGAACCGACCGGTTGCCATGGCGTTTTCGCTACAGGGGGGAGACACCCTTTATGGGCGCTACTGGGGGTGTCTGGCAGAGTTCGACAGGCTGCATTTTGAAACCTGCTTCTACCAGGGAATCGACCAGGCCATTGCCACAGGACTCCAGCGTTTTGATGCCGGGGCCCAGGGTGAGCACAAGTTGATTCGAGGATTCGAGCCGGTGATCACCCGCTCCTGGCACTGGTTGGCCCATCCTGGCTTGCGTGCCGCGGTGGACGATTTCCTGGTGCAGGAGCGGGGTGGGGTGCTGGCCTACGCGGAAGAGGCGCGTGGCCTGCTGCCCTATCGGCGAGACTGATCAGCCGATTTGGGTGGTGTCGGGGGTGACGGTGCTGCCGCCCCACTCGAGGAAGCGGATCTTGTGCACTTCACCTTCGCTGTCTTCGTAGACGAGGGTGACCGGCACGACGCCGATTTTCTGGGAGGTATCGGTGCGGTGCAGCACTTTCTGGACGTCGATCTCCATCCCGTAGTGGTAGTCCACTGGCGCCACTCCGGCACCTTGATTCTGAAGGCCATCCTGGGCGAATACGCTGGGCGCGAGGCTGGAGAGCAGGGCGCTGACAACTGAGGCCATTTTCATAAGGCTTGTATTCCTCTGTTGGGTTTCGCTTACAAGGGACTTTATCTGACCCATCGAGAACGGTTAGTTCAGTGACCCCCTTCGACGACCCTGCTTTGAGCGTTTTTTGATCGCCCGGAATTGCCCGAGCTAGAGTTGCTGCGACCGTTTGTCGCGCTTCTGGAAATTTTCCCTTTCCTGGTCTATCGGGGCGTTCACGATCCCGATCAATACATTTGAAATTGGGAAGCCATGTCCTTAGGGCGTGGTCATGAATCATCGGCTGTGCCTGTGACGATCGGAATGCCTGATTTACAGGATGAAGTCGGATTGTCAGTAGTGCGACGCGGCAGGGCTCATTCCACGCCGACGAAGCCGCCGGTCTGGTGCTGCCAGAGGCGCGCGTACAGGCCCCCCTGTGCCAGCAGTTCCGTGTGGCTGCCGCTCTCGACCACGCACCCCTTGTCCAGCACCACCAGGCGATCCATACGGGCGATGGTGGAAAGGCGGTGGGCGATGGCGATCACCGTCTTGCCGCGCATCAGGGTTTCCAGGCTTTCCTGAATGGCGGCCTCCACTTCCGAGTCGAGTGCCGAGGTGGCCTCGTCGAGGATCAGGATGGGCGCGTCCTTGAGCAATACGCGCGCGATGGCGATGCGCTGACGCTGACCGCCAGACAGCTTCACGCCCCGCTCGCCGACATGGGCGTCGAAGCCGCGGCGCCCACTGGCATCCGAGAGCAGTGGCACGAATTCATCGGCACGGGCCTTGCGAATGGCATCCTGCAGTTCGGCATCGCTGGCTCCGGGGCGGCCGTAGAGCAGGTTATCGCGGATCGAGCGATGTAGCAGCGAGGTGTCCTGGGTGACCATGCCGATCTGCGCCCGCAGGCTCTCCTGGGTTACCAGGGCGATGTCCTGGTCGTCGATGAGGATGCGCCCGCCTTCCAGGTCGTAGAGCCTCAGTAGCAGGTTGACCAGGGTCGATTTGCCGGCGCCCGAAGGGCCGACCAGGCCGATCTTCTCGCCGGGGCGCACTCGCAGATCGAGGTTCTCGATCACACCGCTGCCTTTGCCGTAGTGAAAGGCGACATCCTCGAAGCGCACTTCGCCACGCCTGACTTCGAGCGGTTTGGCGCTCCTGCTGTCGGTCACCTGGCGCGGTACCGCGATGGTCTGCATACCGTCCTGGACCTGGCCGATGTTGTCGAAGATGCCGGTGACTACCCACATGATCCAGCCGGACATGCTGTTGATACGCATCACCAGACCGGCCGCGAGGGCGATGGCGCCGACGCTGATCAGTCCCTGGTTCCACAGCCACAGGGCCAGGCCGCAGGTGGTGACGATGAGTGCGCCGCCCATGCCGGTGATGGTGGCGTCCATGGCCGTAATCACCCGTGCGGTCATCTGCGTCTTGCGGGTCTGTTCGTCGATGGCCTCGCGAGCGTAGTCCTCTTCCTTGCGGGTGTGGGCGAAGAGTTTGAGGGTGGTGATGTTGGTGTAGCCGTCGACAATGCGCCCCATCAGCTTGGAGCGTGCGTCCGAGGACTCCACCGAGCGTTGCTTGACCCTGGGGACGAAGTAGGCGATGGCGGCGATGTAGCCGACGATCCAGATGGCCAGCGGCAGCATCAGGCGCCAGTCGGCCTCAGCGAATAGCACCAGGGAACTGGCGGCGTAGATGAGGACGTGCCAGAGGGCATCTACCGCCTGCACCGCCGAGTCGCGCAGGGCGTTGCCCGTCTGCATGATGCGTTGGGCGATACGTCCGGCGAAATCGTTCTGGAAGAAGCCCAGGCTTTGCTTGAGTACGTACCGGTGGTTCTGCCAGCGGATCAGGTTGGTCAGGCTGGGGGTGATCGCCTGGTGGACCAGCAGGTCGTGCAAGCTGTTGAACAGCGGGCGCAGCAACAGGACCACCAGGGCCATCCAGGCCAGTTCATAGCCGTGCAGAGCGAAGAACTGCCCGCTGGGTGTGCTTTGTGCCAGGTCGACAACGCGACCCAGGAAGCTGAACAGCGCGACCTCGATCAGGGCGACGATCAGTCCGACCAGCAGCAGGGCGCTGAAGATCGGCCAGACCTGGCGCAGGTAATGGACATAGAAGCGCAGCACACTGCGCGGGGGCATCTCGTCTGGCGCCTGGCGGAACGTGTCGATCAGGCGCTCGAAGCGTTGGAAGAGCATGGCGAGTCCATCCGAGGAAGAGCGGTTGGCCCGGGCGTCCTGCCCGGGCCAAGAGGATCAGAGCCGTTTGGCGGAGAGGATCACCACCGGTTGCATTGGGACGTTCTGGAACATGCCACGGTTTCCGGTGGGCACGTTGGCGATCTGGTCAACCACATCCATGCCGCGCACCACTTTGCCGAACACGGCGTAACCAAAGTCGCGGCTGCCGTGGTCGAGGAAGGCGTTGTCGTTGTGGTTGATGAAGAACTGGCTCGTGGCCGAGTTCACCGCCTGGGTCCGGGCCATGGCCAGGGTACCGCGCAGGTTGCGCAGGCCATTGTCCGCCTCGTTCTTGATCGGGTCGCGAGTGTCCTTCTGGCTCATGTCGGTGTCGAAACCACCGCCCTGGATCATGAAACCGGGGATCACGCGGTGGAACACGGTGCCGTTGTAGAAGCCGGCGTCCACGTAGTCGAGGAAGTTCTTCACGCTGACCGGGGCCTTGTCGGCATCCAGTTCCACTTCGATTTCCCCGGCACTGGTGGTCAGCAGCACATGGGGCTTGTCGGCGGCCATTACGGTGAGGGAGACGAGCAGGGCGCAGGCGCCCAGGACGAGTTTCTTCAGCATGGGTTTTGTTCCTTGTTGCGCTCCACTTCGGCCAGGAAGTCGAGCAGGGTGGTGTTGAAGCGGTCGGGTTGGTC
The DNA here is from genome assembly GCF_029871195.1 of Pseudomonas sp. BN415. Classification (NCBI taxonomy): domain Bacteria; kingdom Pseudomonadati; phylum Pseudomonadota; class Gammaproteobacteria; order Pseudomonadales; family Pseudomonadaceae; genus Pseudomonas; species Pseudomonas sp. BN415. The sequence continues at coordinate 30,079 of NZ_SSOK01000012.1, read as the reverse complement.
CAGCGGCGTGGCGTGACGGGAGTTCTCGATGACCACCAGGCGAGCGTTGGGCATCTCCTTTACGTAGGCCTCTTTCTGCGAAACCGGGGTGTAGTCGTGGTCGGCGGTGATCACCAGGGTAGGACACTGGATGCGTCGCAGGCGATCCCGCACGCCCCAGCCGATGATGGCGTTCAAGGCCGAGAGGTAGGCGCGTTTGTCGTTCTGCGGCCAGCGTTCTTCGATCTTGCGGCGCAAGTCGGCCTGCTCGGGCAGCGGGAACAGCAGGCTGCCCAGGGCCTTGGCAATGCGGTCGAGGCTGAGCAGACGCGAGAAGATCCAGCGCTTGGCGATTTCCAGGTAGTCCTTCGGCGAGTGGGGCTTCACCTCAGGTCCGCTGTTGACGATGGTCAGGCTGCGCAGCAATTCGGGATGATCGACGCCGAGCTGGAAACCGATCATGCCGCCCATGCTGATGCCCACCAGATGGACATCGATCAGCCCGAGGTGCTCGATCAGTGCCGTCACGTCATCGGAGAAAGCGGCGATGCTGTAACGCTCGTAAGGCTTGTCGGAGCGGCCGTGGCCGCGCACATCCAGGACGATCACCCGGTAGTGGGCGGCCAGGGCAGGGACCTGGTACTCCCAGTCTCGGGTGCTCGAACCCAGTCCGTGGACCAGCACTACCGGCATGCCATGGCCGTAGTCCTCGTAGTGAAGCTGACAACCATCGTTCTCGAAGTAGGACATGCATGACCTCCTGTCAGATGCTGGAAACTGGTGCCGCGAAGGCAACGTCGAGTGGAGCGGAGTCGAAAGTCTTGATCAGTTCGACCAGGATCTGCGAGGCCGGCCCGAGCGCCTTGTCCTTGTTGGCGTAGAGATAGAAGGAGGGATGGCGGCTGCCGCCTTGCTCCATGGGCAAGGGCTTGAGCTGGCCTTCCTGGAGTTCCCGTTCGATCAGGTGGCGTGGCAGCCAGGCGAAACCGAGGCCGCTGCTGACAAAGTTGGCGGCGGTTGACAGGCTGCCCACCGTCCAGCGTTGTTCGGCGCCCAGCCAGCCGACGTTGCGTGGCTGGGTGCGCCCGGTGTCGCGGATCACGACTTGCAGTTGGCTCTCCAGGTCCTGGAAGTTGATCTGGCGTTGCAGTCGGTGCAGGGGATGGTCGGGATGGGCGACCGCGATGAACTCCACCGAACCGAGGCCCGCGCCCAGGTAGCCCTGGATGTCCAGGGTGGTAATGGCCAGGTCCGCGGAGCCTTCCAGCAGCACCTCCTCGACACCGGACAGCACTTCCTCACGCAGGCGCACGCGACAACCACGGCTTTGCGGCATGAAGGCGGACAGTGCACGCACCAGGCGGGCGTTGGGGTAGGCCGCATCGACGACCAGGCGTACTTCGGCCTCCCAGCCCTGCTCCATGTGGTGGGCGAGTTCTTCAAGCTGGCTGGCCTGCTTGACCAACTGCCGCGAACGACGCAACAGCACTTCGCCTGCTTCGGTCAGCACCGCCTTGCGCCCTTCGATGCGCAACAGGGGGACGCCCAGTTGTTCCTGCATGCGCGCAACCGTATAGCTGACCGAGGATTGCGAACGGTGTGTAGCCTCGGCAGCCTGGGCGAAGCCGCCATGGTCCACCACGGCCTGGAGGGTGCGCCACTGGTCCAGGGTAACGCGCGGGGCTTTCATGCTGTCCTGCTCCTCTAGCTGCTTATGCCGGTAAATTGCGCGCGCCCATGGCGCTGATGCCGCTTGCGGCGCTCTGTTAAGCTCGCGTTCTCTGCACTGGAGATCGCCCATGAAAAAACTGTGTTGTGCCTTGTTCGCCCTGCTGCCAACCCTGGCCTTCGCCTACCCGATCGAGGTGGAGAAGCAGTACAACGGTGCGGAGATCGTTTACGACACCACCGACATCGACAACAACCTGGCCGCCATCAATATCCAGAACCTGGGCGGGACCACGGCCGAGTGCAAGGCAGTGTTCGTCAACGGCCCGGAAACTCCCAAGGTGCGCAAGGCGCTCATCGAGAGCGGCAAGAGCGCCTACCTGACCGCCAATTTCACTCGCGCGGTGATCAAGCTGCGGATCAAGCTGACCTGCAATCCGAGGTAGCCGGCATGCGGATTCGGGCGCAGGAACCAGCCTAGTGCCCCTCCTGCTACAAATCAACTTTCTTGATATGTTGTAGCGGATATTTACGCTTTTTTATCGATTTGTGACGACATAATCTGCGCCCCATCGACGCAATCAACCCCCGATGGAGGTAGCCCAAATGTCCCGTGTACTCGTCATCGAAAGCAGCGCCCGCCAGCAAGGCTCCGTCTCCCGCCAGCTCACCCAGGACTTCATCGCCAAGTGGCAAGCTGCTCACCCAGCCGATGAAATTACCGTTCGCGACCTCGCGGTGGACCAGGTACCGCACCTGGACGCCGACCTGCTGGGTGGCTGGATGAAGCCGGCCGACCAGCAGAGCGAAAGCGAGAAGGCTGCCCTGCAGCGCTCCAATCTGCTGACCGAAGAGCTGCTGGCTGCCGACGTATTGGTGATGGCGGCCCCCATGTACAACTTCGCCATCCCCAGCACACTGAAATCCTGGCTGGACCATGTGCTGCGTGCCGGCGTCACCTTCAAGTACACCGAAACCGGCCCGAAAGGTCTGCTCACCGGCAAGCGCGCCATTGTCCTGACCACTCGCGGCGGTATCTATTCCGGTAGCCCGATGGATCACCAGGAACCCTACCTGCGCCAGGCCATGAGCTTCATCGGTATCCATGACGTGACCTTTATCCACGCCGAAGGCCTGAACTTGGGTGGCGAGTTCCAGGAAAAAGGCCTGGCCTCGGCCAGGGCTCAAATGGCCCAGGTGGCCTGATCCGTTAGCTCCCCAGCTCCGCCAGGTGTCCCTCCCGCTCCGTGGACGCCTGCTGACTGCCCGGCCTGATTCAGGCCGGGCTTTTTTATTTGAAGAATGGAGAGATGCAGGCTGGCGACCTGTTTTCGCGAATGGGCGGGTTCCCGCCAACATTCCTGCCTGACTTGGCAGCACGTCCTGGCGCGGATGGCCCATTCTCTCTCCAGGAAGGGTTTGGAGTGAGGGACGCTGCGGCCGGTCCGGATTACCAAGCCATGCCGTTTTCAACAATGCCGACGACGGGTCTGTCCGGATGGTCAACTATGCCCGTTGTTAAGCTTCCGCTCGCGGCAAGGAAGGCGTATGTTCGCCGGCTGCTTTGTGAGGCCCCAGATGAGTTCGCTTCATTCCCTTTCCTACGTGTCGAGGCGGTCATGAGGCTGTCGGGCCGTGGTGTCGCGCTGTCGCTGACGGCGTCTGTCCTGTTTGCCCTGATGCCGGGTTACGTGGGTGAGCTTGCGCCCCTGGATGGCGTGCAGATTTTCGCCCAACGGGTGCTCTGGTCGATTCCGGCGGTGTTCATCCTATTGGGGCTGACCCGACAGTGGCCGACGTTCATCTCGGTACTCGGTCGGTTGCGGCGCGAACCCTTGTTGTTGGCAGCTCTGCCGTTGGCGGCGGTGCTGATTGGCTTGCAATGGGGGCTGTTCCTCTGGGCGCCGTTGCAGGGGCGAATGCTGGAGGTATCACTTGGCTATTTCCTGCTGCCCCTGGCAATGGTGGTGGCTGGTCGGGTGTTCTATGCCGAGCATCTGCGACCACTGCAACTGCTGGCGGTGCTCTGTGCACTGGCAGGTGTGCTCCATGAACTCTGGCTGACCCGTGCCTTTTCCTGGCTTACCCTGGCTACCGCCCTGGGGTACCCGCCTTATTTCATGCTGCGTCGTTGGATGAAACTGGATGCGCTGTCCGGTTTCATCCTGGAGATGGCGGTGCTGGCGCCCCTGGCCATCTGGCTGATCGCAAGTTTTTCGCCACAGGGGGCGTTCAGCCAGGCGCCGCAGCTTTGGTGGCTGATTCCTGGGCTGGGGCTGCTGGGCACTCTCGCTTTCGCCGCCATGATGGCGTCCAGCCGTCTCTTGCCCCTGGGGCTTTTCGGGATTCTCAGCTATGTGGAACCGGTGCTGCTGTTCGCGGTAGCGGTAGCTTTCCTGGGTGAGCCTTTCAACCCTGCCCAGCTCTGGACCTACCTGCCAATCTGGCTGGCCGTGCTGCTGATCGGCTGGGACAGCGCCCACCTACTTCGCAAGCAGGCCCGGCAGGGCCTGTAATAGATGGTCCCGCAGCAGCGGGGCCAGGTTCTCCGGGATGTAGCCATCGAGGCTGGCGGCGACGCAGTAGATCAGGGCTGCGTGCATGGCCGGGCTCCGGGATCGGGTGACGTGAGCGTATACCGGCCAGGGATTTCCGTCGCTGCGTCGCTCGGAATTCGGGCGTTTGCTCGCGACTCCGGGTAACCTATGCAGCTATTTACGCTTTCGATCGAGGTAGCCCTGTGTTTTCCCAATTCGCCCTGCACGAACGTCTGCTCAAGGCCGTTGCCGAACTCAAATTCGTCGAGCCGACCCCGGTGCAGGCGGCGGCCATTCCGCCGGCCCTGGAGGGGCGCGACCTGCGGGTGACCGCCCAGACCGGCAGCGGCAAGACCGCCGCCTTCGTCCTGCCGCTGCTCAACCGCCTGATCGGCGAGGCCAAGCCGCGCGAGCGCATCCGTTCGCTGATCCTGTTGCCGACCCGTGAACTGGCGCAGCAGACCCTGAAGGAAGTGGAACGCTTCTCCCAGTTCACTTTCATCAAGTCCGGCATCGTTACCGGCGGCGAGGACTTCAAGGTGCAAGCGGCGATGCTGCGCAAGCTGCCGGACGTCCTGGTCGGAACCCCGGGGCGCCTTATCGAACACCTCAATGCCGGCACTCTCGACCTCAAGGAAGTGGAAGTGCTGGTGCTGGACGAAGCCGACCGCATGCTCGACATGGGCTTCGCCGAAGACATGCAGCGCCTGACCAACGAGTGCGCCAGCCGCCAGCAAACCCTGCTGTTCTCCGCCACCACCGGTGGCGCCGCGCTGCGCGAAGTGTCCGCCAGCGTGCTGCGCGACCCGTTGCACCTGCGCCTGAACAGCGTCGACCAGCTCAATGAAAGCACCCGCCAGCAGATCATCACGGCGGACCATCCCGAGCATAAGGAACAGCTGGCACGCTGGCTGCTGGCCAATGAGACCTACCAGAAGGCAATTATCTTCACCAACACCCGCGTCCAGGCCGATCGTCTCTATGGGCACCTGGTGGCGGGGGGCTACAAGGCGTTCGTACTCCACGGCGACAAGGACCAGAAGGACCGCAGGCTGGCCATCGAGCGGGTGAAGCAGGGTGGTACCAAAGTGCTGGTGGCCACGGACATCGCGGCCCGTGGCCTGGATATCGAAGGCTTGGACCTGGTGATCAACTTCGACATGCCGCGCTCCGGCGACGAGTATGTGCACCGTGTCGGCCGCACCGGTCGTGCCGGTGGCGAGGGGCTGGCGATCTCGCTGATCTGTCACAACGACTGGAACCTGATGTCCAGCATCGAACGCTACCTCAAGCAGACGTTCGAGCGCCGGGTCATCAAGGAACTGAAGGGCACCTACACCGGCCCGAAGAAGGTCAAGGCCTCTGGCAAGGCCGCCGGCACCAAGAAGAAAAAGACCGACAAGAAAGGCGACAAGAAAGCCCCCGCCAAGTCTGCTGCGCCCAAGCGCAAGCCAAGCAAGCCGCGTGAGGAATCCCGCGTGGTGAGCGGTGACGGCCTGGCGCCGCTCAAGCGCAAGAAGCCGGCAGCGGAGTAACGATGCGCCGGGTCGCCGCTCTGGCTTCGCTGTCCGTGGCGGCCCCGGTATCGGCTGAGGTTTATCGCTGCGTGCAGCCTGATGGGATGGTGCAGTACACCGATCGAGGCTGCGCTTCGCTGGAGGCTTCGCAGCCTTTGGTGGCCAGCGATCCAGGCGCAATGATGGGGCTGCTGCAGCATGCCGAACAGGTTCTTCCATGGCCGGGCGGCCTCAGCCTGGGGCAGTTGGTGCTGCTGACTTACGCGTTCATGAGCCTGGTCTGCTTCGTTGCGTATTGGCGCGACAAGCGCTTTGCCGTGGCCGGAGCGCAACGTACTCCCGAGTCCCGCCTTCACCTGTACGAACTCCTGGGCGGCTGGCCGGGGGGTCTGCTCGCCCAGAGGCTGATCCGCCACAAGAACCGCAAGGTCGCTTACCAGGTGAAATTCTGGCTCATCGTGGCCGTGCACCTGGGCTTGCTGGGGTTCTGGGTATTGCATTGAGGTGAGCACGGCGGACCTGCGGCCCGCTTGGCGAATGAATTGGCTATGTCTGCATTACGTGTTGCAAGCACCTGCATCGCCTGTAGGAGCTGGCTCTTGGTCCGCTGGTCAATCTCTAGCAACAGCTAACGCAGACAGAGCGAATTAATTCGCCCCTTCTGGAATGCGTCGAAGTTCGGATAGGCCACGCTCTGCACCCTCTCCCGCTTGCGGGAGAGGGCGGGGGTGAGGGCGCTTATGGCACCAGGACGATCTTCCCATCACGCTCGCCGCGGGCTGCGGCGGCGACGGCTTCCTTGATCTGGCTGATGTCATAGGTGGCGGCGATGCGTGCCTTGATCTTACCGCTGGCGATCAGCTGGATCAGTTCACCGAACAGCTGCATCTGTTGCTGCGGAGTGGCCTGGCGGAACCAGCGGGCCAACCAGAAACCTTTCAGGGTCACGTCGCGGAACACGAAGGAACCGGGGTTGACCTGGCAGGGTTCGCCGCTCATGCGGCCGTAGTTCACCAGCACACCTCCTTCTGCGAGGCTGGCTGCCAGGTGGTCGGTGGATGCGCCGCCCACGGCGTCGATGCCCAGCTTCACCGGCGCGCCACCGGTGACCTCGCGCACACGCTTGGGCAGGTCAGGGCCGTCTACCAGCACCGCGTCACCGCCTTCGGCCTGTACGCTGGCCACCGCCGAATCGCGACGTACCACGTTGATGGTCTTCAGCCCGCGAATCTTCGCCAGCTGGATCAGGTAGCTGCCCACCCCCGAGTTGGCGGCGTTCTGAATCACCCAATCACCGGCTTGCAGCTCGACGAAGTCGCGCAGCATCAGGTAGGCGGTGGGCGGGTTGACGGTGAGCATCGCCAGTTGCTTCGGGTCGGCGCTGGGCAGCGGGATCAACTGCTTGGCGTCAGCGATCAGGTGGGTGCGCCAGGTACCGCAACCCACCGGCAACAGCACGATCTGGCCGGGCTTGAGGTTGGTCACATCGGCGGCCACTTCCACGACTTCGCCCACGCCTTCGTTACCGCCAATGGCGGGCAGCGGCGGCAGCATGCCGTACTCGCCGGTGAGCGTGAGTACATCTGAGGGATTGATCGGTGCCGCCAGCACTTTCACCAGCGCTTGGCCGGCGCCTACCGGCGGCAGCTCGAACTCCACGGCTTCGATCACGTCTTGGGGCACTGGGCCACGGGTCTGGTATTCGGCTTTGAGCATGACGCTTCTCCTGGCGGCTCTGAGGGGCCTTGAGTCTAGCCGCTGGCGGGCGAGAGGCGCTGAATCCCCCGGCATTTGCATCAGTGATGCGATGGCGCGATGAAGACGGCGGAGGTCGTTCTGGAGCGGGAGCCGGGCGGGGCCTTTGCTAGGTTCGGCAGCGAAGCTGGAGTAGGGCTTCCGTACGCTCACGCAACCCATCAAAGGGACAAGAAGATGAAGATCGCCAAGACATTGATGTCCGCCGTGCTGTGCCTCGGACTGGCCGGCGCCGCCCAGGCCGCCACCGAGCTGAAGCACTGGCCGGAGCCCGCCGCCAAGCAGTTGGATGCGCTAATCGCCAAGCACGCCAATCAGGGTAACTTCGCTGTGTTCGACATGGATAACACCAGTTACCGCTACGACCTGGAGGAGTCCCTGCTGCCGTTCCTGGAGATGAAGGGCGTTCTCACCCGCGAAAAGCTGGACCCTTCGCTCAAGCTGATTCCTTTCAAGGATGTGAAGGGCCACAAGGAAAGCCTGAACAGCTACTACTATCGCCTTTGCGAAGCGGACGACCTGATTTGCTACCCCTGGGTCGCCCAGGTGTTTTCCGGTTTTACCCTGCGTGAGCTGAAGGGCTACGTCGATGAGCTGATGGCCTATGGCAAGCCAATCCCCGCCACCTATTACGACGGGGACGAGGTGAAGACCATCGAGATCAACCCACCGAAGATATTCACCGGCCAGAAGGAGCTGATGAACAAGCTCAGCGAGAACGGTATCGAGGTGTACATCATTACCGCTGCCTTGGAAGAACTGGTGCGCATGGTCGCGTCCGACCCGCGGTACGGCTACAACGTGAAACCTGAGAACGTCATCGGCGTTACCACGCTGTTGAAGGATCGCAAGACGGGGGCCGTGACCACCAGCCGCAAGCAGATCACCGATGGCAAGTACGACGAGAAGGCTAACCTCGACCTGGAGCTGACCCCGTACCTCTGGACTCCGGCCACTTGGATGTCCGGCAAGTACGCGGCAATCCTGACCTACATCGACGAGTGGAAGAAGCCGATCCTGGCCGCCGGCGACACGCCCATCAGTGACGGCTACATGATGTTCCACGGCACCGATGTCGCTAAAGGCGGTATCAATCTGTGGGTCAACCGCAAGGCCAAGTACATGGACCAGATCACTGCCATGCAGAAGCGCAATGCAGAAGCCCAGGCCAAGCAGGGGCTGCCCGTGACGGCGGACAAGAACTGGGTGGTGGTCATCCCCGAAGATATTCAGTGAGATCCTGAATCGGCTTTACAGCAGCGGCCGCCCTTGGGCGGCCGCTTCGCTTGTGCGCATTGCACTAAAGTCATTCCTGTCGGCTTGATCGGTGAGTCTGGCTGTCCTGGCTGGACAGTGAAGCTGCCCGCCGTGGCTGGTACCCTGCCGGGCCTTGCTCGAAACCCTGTCATGGAGTGATCGATGAAGTACCTGGCGCTCGCCCTCAGCCTGAGCCTCGCCGGCCTGCCGTCCGCGGCGCTGGCGTGGTCCAACCATGCCCTGGGGACCACCCTGGCGCTGGCCGGCCTGCCGCAGATCAAGGACGCGCCGCCGGTGCAGGTGGAGAGCCTGGCGTCCTTCCTGGAAGAGGAGGGCGTGGCCCTGGAACAGTTGCTGGACGAGCAAGAGGAGTTCTTCCGCGACAACCTGCCGGGTTACCCAGCCCGGCCCGACGACCTGCGCTGGATCCCCCTCCACGGTGGTGACCATCGCAAGGCGTTCCTGATGGCGCTGCGAGTGAACCCGGAGATCAAGCTGGCCCACTTCGTCCAGGCCCTGCCAGGCATGGACTGGAGCGGGCGGGCGCCGCTGGATGCCTCCGACGTGTTGGTCTTCCGCAAGCTCAGCCTGTGGCGCGAATGGCGCTTCTACCAGGTGCATCCCGGCGAGATGCTGCCGGCCCTGGCAGTGGTGGCCAGCGCCGCCGATGAACCGGATTACGGACACGACATTAACCTGTTCAGCGACAATCCAGGTGAAGTGGGTGCCCGTTACAACTTCGGCAAGCAGCCTTTTGGTGATGCCCGCTTCGAATTCTCGTCCCAGGCGCCATTCCATATCGGCTACTACCACGAGGACGAGATCATTTACCACGCCGCACCTTACCTGGCGCGAACCTATCCCGAGGTGCGGGTCTACCAGTATCTGGGCCTGGCGCGCTTCGCCTTCGAGAGTGGCCACCCTTACTGGGGCTATCGCTTCCTCGGCTGGGGTTTGCATTACATCCAGGACCTGACCCAGCCTTACCACGCCAAGGCCCTGCCGGGGCACGGCACGCTGCGGTTGATCTGGGTCGCGCTGAAGGCCACCGTGGGTCTGGACAGCGACAAGCTGGCGGCTATCGAACAGGTGGCCAACCGCCACACCGAGGTGGAGCAGTACCAGGCCGACTGGCTGCGCAAGCTGCTGCGGGAAGGCAGCAACGACAATCCGCTGTTGCGCGCCTACGCGGATAACCGCACGGACGGTGACTATCCACCCTTTGACGGCGAGTCCCTGCGAAGGGTTGTGTCACAGGAGTCCTACGATGCCGCGGACGACTTCGACGCTCGCATCGCCCACTGGCTGGCTGGGGGGCAGGCGCAAAGTGGCTTCAGCCAAGGCAACCGGCTCGCACCGCTGCCCGAAGACGTCCAGCTCAACCAGGCGCTGGTGCGGCTGATCCGCCATTTTGGCGCTCACAGCCGCAACGTCACGCGGGCCACTTTGCCCTGATCCGTCTCAGAGACGGATCACATGACCTTCGTCTGCGGCTACCCGGCCGTGGAAAAGGTCGGCGATCAGGGCCTGCGCCGCTTCGTAACCCCGGCCTTCCACCACACTTATCCAGGGACGGGGCGGTCGGCTGACCTGCTGGTAGAAGTCCAGCAGTCCTTCGCCAATGTGCCGGCTGACCTGTTCCGGCCCCACTTCACTGGCATGTGGCCCCAGCCTTCCTCGCCGGTGGGGAAGAACTGCCAGTACTGCATGGAGTCGCCGAAGGCGGCGTAGGTGATGTTGTTGGTGGTCAGGGAGAAAAGGTCCAGGCGCAGGACAATCTCGCCCTCGGCGGCTTCAAGGCTCGTTTCCTGGCACACCAGACGGGTCTGATCGAGGGCGTCCTTACGGGTGAAAAGACGTGATACTGTGCTGCGGTTTGGCATTTCCGGCTCCGGCTGTGGAAGAGGACGGAACAGGCTAACAAGGGCTCCCGCACCGCGGGTTCGGAAACCGGCAGAGGTCCCCATGCAACCTGCAAAGCTCCGCAACAAACCGCTCAAGCGCCCCACCCAGGCACGCGCCCGTTTCACTGTGGACGCCATCTTCGATGCCTTTGTTCGGATTCTCCGCCAGCGCGGCTGGAGTGGCGTGACCACCCGAGCAGTGGCCCTGGAAACCGGCGTCGCGGTGGGTACCCTCTATGACTACTTTCCCAGCAAGGAAGCCTTGCTCTCCGGCTATATTCGCCATCAGGTCGAACGCCTGATGCAGCGACTGGAGCGTGAGGTGGTGCTGGCTACCGGACTCGACTGGCAAACCCGCGTGCGGCGCCTGGTGCGATTGTCCTGCGGGCAGGTGGATGAACAGGCGCGGCCTTTCTTCGATGCAGAGTTGCTGGAGCTGGAGCGTGCCATTGCCGAGCCCTGGCACCACCAGCGGGTGTATCAGGAACTGGCCTGCAAGTGGCGCGAGGCGGTGGCCGCGTGCGCCGACCTGCCGCGCCAGCCGCGTCCGGAGAGCATCGATGCGCTTTTCATCGCCGTCTGGGGCGGACGCCGCTACGGACTGACCGCCCAGCTTTCCGGACAACAGGTGGAGGCCTGGCTGCTGGAGATGGAGGAGCTATGTTGCGCGCGCATCCTCATGGAGCTTGCACGCGCAGCGGACGTCCTGACGTCGCCGCCTTCCTCGAACCTTCAGGGTTAGCCCCCCGCTCAATCGCCGGTCCGTAGGAGCGATGGGACGGCTTGGCCGCCCATCGCGATCGATTTCGTTCCTGGGAATCGACAGGGCTCAGTGATACTGCTGCAGCTTCAACTCGGTGTTTTCTGGCAGCACATCACGCTCTTCACCCGGATTTTCCAGTTCGCGCTCCGTGGCGTCCTGTTGGCGGGCCAGTAGGCCAAAGAGGGTGGTGATGGGGTGCAGCGGGCGCTTCTGCGCCACCTGACCGTTGTCGGCGGCCACGGCCGGGGGCGGCAGCGGTTCGGTGGTGACGCGGAAATCGCTGATCTCGATCACTCCACGGCCTTCGGCCAGCAGGTGGAAGGAGAAGGCCTTGCGCGCTTCGGGGTTGTCAAAGGCGAAGTTGACCTTCAACGGCTTGCCCTGTTTCAGCAGTGGCATCTCCGGTATCGGCAGGGCCACGTCGCGCTCGAACTCCTTGGCCTTCAGCCGCAACTGGGCGCCTTGCTTGTCCATGCGCAGCACCTTGATGGTCATCTGCACACTGGTGCGGCTGTGCTTCGGCAGTTCCATGTACTGCGCGCCGATCAGGTTGTCAGCCCAGTCATCCTTGGCTTTTTCCTTCAGGCGGATGCGTTCACGCGTGGCGAACTGGTACTCCTGACCCAGGGTGCCGCCCTGCAGTGACTGGTCCAGGAGCGCGGCGCGCTGGGTAACCAGTCGGGCCTTCCTGCCACTGTCGCTGCCCAGGTAGCGCGCTTCGTCGGCAATGAAACCTTCGCTCTGGTAGCGCCGGCAGACCTGGCGGAAATCGCATTCGGTGAACGTGTCCTTGCCGTCGTGGTAGCGCAGCTTGCCGTTGGTATAGGACATCATCTCGCGGCCGCTGGCGTAGTCGCGGAACAGCGAGCGGCCAGACAGGTTCTGCGGTACCCGGTAGCCGAAGTAGTCGAGGATCGAGGTGGTCAGGTCGACGTGGCCATAGACGCCGCTCTTGATAGGTGGCAGCGACGCCTGCTCGGGAGCCAGCACCAGGTTGAAGCCCCAGGCTGAGGCAAGACGGACATTCTCGATGCCGTGGGATTCATCAGAAGTGATGATCACCAGGGTGTTTTTCAATACGCCCTGTTTTTCCAGGCCGATGAGGAACGCGTCCACTGCGTCATCCAGGTAGGCGATGGCAGCCTTCTTGGAATCCGGATAGCGCATCAGGTACTCGGCCGGGGCGGAGTAGGGCTGGTGGGTGCCGACTGTGAGCAAGGTGAGCATCCAGGGTTTCTTCTGCTGGCGCAGCTGCTTCACGTAGGTCTGCGCACCTTCGAAGAAGGCCTTGTCGTCCATGCCCCAGGGAAATTCCAGGTAGGCCTTGTTGGGGAACCAGTCACGCCCACGGGTCTTGTCGAATCCCATCTGCGGCATGATTTTGTCTTTCGCCATGAAGCGTAGCCCGGCGCCCTGAAGGAAATGGGTGCTGAAGCCGTGTTGATGCATCTGCGAGGGCAGGCAGGCCTTGGAGCGGGCCGGGTTGTGCAGCAGTTCCAGTCCCTTGGGCGTGCCCGAGTCCAGCTTGCTGTAGTCGCCGCAGAGCATGGCGTACAGGCCACGGATAGTCTGGTGGCTGTGCAGCACGTAGTCGGGCGTGGTCATCGCGCGTTCGGCCCAGGCACTGAGCTTGGGCATCAGCGAGTCCTGGTAGCTGCTGTTGATTGCCGCCCGGTTGGCGGCGATGTAGGCGCCGGGGATGCCTTCCAGGGCAATCACCAGCACATTGCGTGCGCGGCCGGGGCCTTGGAGCAGGGGCATGCCGTCGAGGTCCAGGCGTGCCAGGCCGGCGATGTCCGGTGGCGTCTCGGGCTGGTCGCCATCGAGCCAGTCTTCAACCGCCAGTTGGCCGCTGTTCACGGCGCTGGCCATCAGCTTGTGGGGCAGGTTGAACTGTTGCCATTGGTCGGCGTCGCTGGGCTGCACGGCCTGCAGGGTGACGTGCCCCATCAACAGGGCGGCGGGCGCGGCGAACCATTTCCAGTTCAGCGGGCGATGCCGGCGGCGCCAGCACAGCAGGCAGGCCAGCAGGCTGGCGCCAAGGGCGATGCCCAGGTAGGGGTGGGCAATGCCGCCGCCCTGGGTGGAGTGACTGACGAACTGCGGGTCGAGCAGGTACTTGAGATCACCCGGTTCCGGCATCCGGCCAACTGCGCCTACCAGTTCGGCGTTGCCCAGGATCATCACGCACCAGAGCAGCATCAGTGGCAGCGCCAGCCAGAGCGAACGGCCATAGAGCAATGCGAGCAGGAAACTGCCAAAAGCGAGGTCTGACAGGTAGCCGAAGGGATTTGACCAGCCCAGCCAGTAGCGGCTGGCGAGGGGAATCACCAGGAAGAGCACGCCAAGCGTTGCGAGCGATAGGGACTGCGACAGCCATTGGCTGAATGGGCGCACAGGAACTCCTGAGATGTGACAGTGAGAATCCGTCGAGTGATGCCGGAATACATGAAGGTCGCACTTGCGACGACACGATTCTGAAACATCGTTGTGCTAGCGGCCAGTAGACAGTTTTGCAGAATGAAAATTCAGGCGCCTTTTTGCACCTTGTCCGCCGATGAAAGGTGCGTTTGCCTGGCTTCACGGAGCACCGCCGCAATCTACGCATGCTCGTGGTTCGCCAACCGGCCAGCAGGTAGAATGCCGCCTCGACATACAGAGGTAGCGAAGATGGCACTTATCGGGCGGTTCAATTCACTTCAGGTGGTCAAGCACACCGACTTCGGCCTGTACCTGGACGGTGGTCCGGATGGTGAGATCCTGCTGCCCAATCGATATGTGCCAAAGGATGAGCCCAGCGAAGTCGGCGACTGGCTGAACGTCTTCCTATATCTGGACAGCGAAGACCGTCCGCTGGCTACCACCCTCAAACCCAAGGTGCAGGTCGGCGGCTTTGCCAGCCTCAAAGTGGTGGAAATCAACCGCGTTGGCCTGTTCCTCGACTGGGGCCTGCCCAAGGACCTGTTGCTGCCTCACTCGGAAGAGAAGCGCCCGCTGCAGGTAGGCGACTACTGTGTGGTGCACGTCTACCTCGACAAGCGCACCCGGCGCATCACCGCCACCGCCCGCCTGGACCGCTACCTGGACACCACTCCGCCGCGATACAAGGCAGGCCAGGAGGTGGACCTGCTGGTGGTGGAGAAGACCGATCTTGGCTTCAAGGCCATTATCAACGGCCAGCACTGGGGCCTGATTCACAAGAACGAAGTCTTCAAGTTCCTGCGCAATGGCATGCGCGAGAAGGGCTACATCAAGGAAATCCGCCCCGACGGCAAAATCAGCCTGAGCCTGCAACCGCAGGGCGCAGAGGCAGTGAGTGGCGTGGGGGAGCAAATCCTTGCCGCCCTGCGTGCGGAAGGTGGCGTACTCAACCTGTCCGACAAGAGTCCACCGGAGGTCATCAGCCAGCGTTTCGGGGTCAGCAAGGGCAACTTCAAGAAGGCCATTGGAGGTCTCTTCAAGCAGGGACTGATCCGCATCGAAGACGACCGCATCGAGCTCCTCTGAGCCGCCACTGAAATCCCCTCAGGCCATGTCCCGCGCGGCCTTGAATACAAAGCCCCCGATTCTGGAGTTGCTCCGGACGGGGGCTTTGCATTGTGTTGGCCTTGCAAATTGCATGCTGGCAAATGGCCGAATCGTGCGCAATGCATGGAAAAACTTGTTCAAAAAAATTGTAACGGACTGATTTATTTGGGATTTCAGTTGTCTTAGGTCCGGCATGCACGCTGCAAGTGGGGTGCAGGAGCAATCATTTTTCTAGGAGAGAAGACATGGATCTGGATTTCGACAAGCTGATCAGCGCCTTTCCGGAATACGAACTCAGCACCAAATCTCGGCCCGATGGTGGTTTCGTCTTGACGCTGGAACGCGATGGAAAATTCTTTCAGCGCGTGGTGGCGGCGACGGTACAGCTGGATTGGCTGGTCAGTACGCTAAAACGCGACTTGGCGCTGGAGCAGGGTGAAGTGCCGCCGGTGGAGTCGCTGAAGGTGTTGCATCGGAAGCCTTTGCCGCGCTATCTGCGCGCCTGAGGCTGGTTGGCCGCGACTGGGACGTCGCGGCCAGAGACTCGAACGATCAGGTTTCGATTCCGGAGGGTGGCAGCATGGCGTCCCCTTCCTTATCCCCTTCCTGGTTCGATGGCGTACGCGGTGGCTCCTCGCGCACCTCGTCTTTCTGCTGTTGTTCTCCCAGCAGTTCCTTGGCTGAAGCCTGAGCTTCGTCCACTTTCTTGTTCAGCTCGTTGACCGCTTCGCCGATGGCTTCCCGGGCGATTTCCTGGGCGGCTGCCTCGGCTTTCTCCGCCAGCTTGTTGGCCGATTCCTCGGCCAGGTCGCAGCCCGCGAGGCTGGCCAACAGGCCGGCACCGAGCAGCAGGGCAGTAAGGCGGGGGACAGGTTTCATGCAGTGATTCTCCAATTGCGACACGCGGCGGCCATCATTGCTTACAGCAGGCGCCGAGGAAACACGCCCGCGCGGCGATTCTGTGTGCGGACGTTTCTGGCGTTGCGCGCATGAGAAAGCCCCGGGGCCCACAGCGGCGACTGTAAGGAACCCGGGGCCTGGGGTCGGCATCCGCCGGCCTCCAATAGACTGACCGGCGGATTGCAGAGGGGTTCCGCGAGACTACGCAGTTTGAGTTGTTTCACTAGGCTTAGCGAGGCAACCCACACTGGAGGCAGAGTCGAAATGGGCAAAGTCCTGGCGCGGGTCAAACTGTGCTCGCTGCTCCTGGTGCCAGCGCTGGGCATGGCGCAGGACGTGAGCTTCGACGATATCCAGCCGATCCTCCAGGCACGCTGCGTAATGTGCCACGCCGGCGAAGCGGCACCGCTTGGCCTGCGCTTGACCAGTCTCGATGAACTGCTCAAAGGCAGCAGCCACCGCCAGGTGGTCGCGCGCGGCGACCCGGCAGGCAGCGAGTTGATCCGGCGCCTCAAGGGGCAGAGTCAGCCGCGTATGCCCATGATCGGGCCACCCTTTCTCAGTGACGCCGAGATCGCGCTGTTCGAGCGCTGGATCGCAGGTGGGCTGCAGGCCGGTAGTCAGCCTGCCGACGCCACCTTCTCGGCGTTGCCACTGCAACGCCCGCCAGCGGGACAGCCGGTGACCTATGAACATGTCGCGCCGATCTTTGCCAGTCGCTGCGTGAAGTGCCATTCCCCTTACGGTCTGATGGGCTCGGCTCCAGAGGGTCTGTTGCTGAATGCGTATTCCGCCATCCTCGACCGCCACGAGCGTGTGCGCGTGATACCGGGTGCCGCGGGTGCCAGTGAGCTGGTGCGCCGCATCCGTGGTCAGTCGCAGCCGCAGATGCCTTACGACGGCCCGCCCTTTCTCAGCGACGAGGAAATCCAGCTGATCGTGGACTGGATCGATCAGGGGGCTCGCGACGCCAACGGCCAGCCGGCGCCCAGCCCGGTTGGCGCGCGGGTGCGGTTGCAGGGAGTGTTGGGAGAGGGCTGGACCTTGGACGCGTTGCAGCTGGTGGTCGGTCCCGGCACGCGCATCGACAAGTCACCTGATGTGGGGGACTACGTGGAAGTGCGCGGGCGCTGGGGGGCGGACGGCAGGGTGCTGGTGGAGCGCATCCGCCGGCGTTGATCTCGGGGTGGGCCGCTTTCCCATTGTTCAGCGTTACGGCAACCGCTCTTCCTGCGACGGCCTTATGGCTGAGGAGCCGGTCGTACCATCGTGGCCGACGCATTTGTAGACCTGTGCCGTCGCCGTCAATGGCAGCAAGCACAGTCCCAGGAATAGCGCTCTCCAGTGTTTCCCTCGCTTTGCGGGAGAAGCGCGAGGCTAGCAGAGCCCGATCAGGCCTCGGAAGGGGCAAGCACCTTGCGTCGCTGGCGGCCACGCAGCAGCTCGGCGCCGCTGACCAGGACAATGCCTCCCAGTACCAGGGTGGCGCCGATGGCAAAGGACGTGTCGATTGTCTCCCCCAGCACCAGCACACCGAAGGTGACACCGAACAACGGGGTCATGAAGGACAGCACCGACAGGCGAGTAGCCAGGTAGCGACGCAGTAGCCAGAACCAGGCCAGGTAGCTCACCAAGGCGATCACCACCACCTGGAAGGCGAGGCTGATCACGGCCTTATGAGTCAGTTGCATGTCGGTCTTGCCGGTGCTGAAGGCCACCACCGTCAGCAGCAGGACTGCGCCGAACAACTGGTAGAACAGGGTCTTCACCGGGTTGGCCTCGGAGAGCGATGAGCCGCGGATCACCAGTGTGGTGGCACCCCAGGCCAGGGCGCCGCACAGGGCATAGGCGTCGCCCAGCAGCACATTGCCGGGCGCGCCGGCGGGTTGGCCGAGGAAGGCGGTGGCGATACCACCGAACGCCACCAGCACCCCCAGCCACTGGACGGGCGAGAGACGTTCCTCCGGCAACATAAGGTGCAGTCCGAGGGCGGCGAACATGGGTGCGGTGTAGAGGAATACCGACAGGTGCGAGGCGCTGGTGTGATTCAGCCCTTCACCGATGAACAGGAACTCCAGGGCGAACAACGTGCCGACGGCGATGCCCGGCAGCAAGGTGCCGTCAGTGAAAGCGCCGCGGCCCTCCTTCCACAGCACCAGGGCGCCCAGCACCAGGGCCGCACCGCCGGAGCGGATGGCCAGCTGCAGGATGGACGGCACGTCATCCAGCGTCAGCTTGATCGCCACCTGCTGGAAACCCCAGCAGATGCAGAGGACGAACATCAGTCCACAGGCGAACCAGTCCAGGGGAAGGCGGGAGGGTTTCATCGTTCGACTCGCAAGGCAGAGGGGCGCGGCAGAGGCCGCCAATGGGTGGCAGGATCGGTCCTCGACCGCCTTGCATTCAAACGATGTTTTGTCATCATGCTTTGACTTGAACTCAAAGCGAATCTGCCATGCGTCTCCCGTCACTCATCGCCCTGCGTACTTTCGAGGTCGCCGCCCGCAGCCGTAACTTCACCGAAGCTGCCCAGGAACTTTCCGTGACCCCGGGAGCCGTGAGCCGACAGATCCGCCTGCTGGAAGGCGAGCTGGGCGTGAGTCTGTTCGACCGCACGCGCAACACGGTCACGCTCAATGACAATGGTCGTCGCCTGGCGGCCACCGTCACCCAGGCCTTCGAACTGCTCACCCGTGGCGCCGACGAACTGCGTGGCCAGGATGAAGGCCCCATTCACATCACCTGCGCACCTTCCATTGCCAGCCACTGGCTGATGCGTCGGCTCAATCAGTTCGCCGCAATCAATCCGGACATCACCCTCAGCCTGGAAGCCACCGAGCAGTTGGTGGACCTGGAGCGCGGCGAGGCGACACTGGCTATTCGCTTCACCGCCACCGATGCGCCCATGCCGGCCAGCGAGCTGCTGTTTCTCGAGGAGTTCTTCCCGGTGTGCAGCCCGAGTTATCTGGAACAGTTCGGCGCGGTACGCGAACCACGGGACATGCTGGGTGCGCGACTGATCCACACCCACTGGAAGAACACCGCCAACCTCCACCTGCCGAGCTGGGAAGACTGGTTCGCCACCTACGTGGGCGAGCCGGGACCGACGAAAGGCGGGATGCGTTTCGGCCTGATCGGCCACGCCATCCAGGGCGCAGTGAGCGGCCAGGGCTTCGCCCTCGGATCAACCGCTCTGGCCTGTGACGACATCGCCAACGGTCGACTGGTGCTGCCTTTCGGCGAACGCTGCCGCCTGTCGACCCCCTGGGCCTATCGTCTTGCGTGGAGCCGCAGGTCGCCTCCGGCGGAAAAGGTGCGCCGTCTCATCGACTGGCTGATGGACGAAGCCCGCGCCAGCACTGCGCCGGGGCAGGGCAGTGTGGGGAGGAGTTGAAGCGGCGGATGACGCCAGGCGTTGCATCCGCCGCCGCCAGGCGGGGTTACATCATCTTGCGCCACTGATGCAGCCAGTGTTGCAGGCCCTCGGCCCAATCCGGTGTGGCCTGGCCGGTGCCGGCGGTCCGGAGCATCGGGTGATGACTGACGACGCGGGCGAGGATGGGTTCCTGCGTCGGCTTCACGTCGACGAAGAACACATGCTTGCCTTCGTCCAGCGTGGGTTTGAAGCGTTTCACCACAGCGTTGGGCGTCTGTATACCGAACAGGCTGCCTTCCCAGACGCTGAAGCCGAACAATGCAATGGCCAGGAAGATGAACGGGATCCAGCCCGCTGCCGTGCCAGTCCAGCCGCTGATCCAGGCTACCAGCATCACCAGGGCTGCCAGGGCCAGGCCGATGCCGACACCGATCAGCCCGGAATGCACCATGTCGCGCTTCATCACCGAGGAAACATCATGAAGATGGTAATGCTCGACGTCGGCGTCGCGTTCGCTGAGCACATGGATCTGCTCGTGGTCGATGCCCAGGGCCTCGAGCTCGTCTTCGACCCTTTCCAGGTCTTTCAGGTTGTCGCTGATGTAGTAGTGCCGCTGCATGGGACACCTCCCATCTGGCTGGCGCCGGGCCCCCTCCGGCTATTACCCCCAGTTCCGGCCGCTGTCGGCCTGCGTGGAAGTTTAGTCCGGTGAGTCTTGCAGCACGTGGCATCCGCCCATCGGCAGGTCGGAGCGATGGCGCCGGGCGGCAGGTCTTGCACCTGTCCGCCCAGGGGCGCCAGGAGGGTCTTACTTGTTGCCGATGCGGATATGGCGGCTCGGTGCAACCTGGGCGCTCACGCCCTTGGCGATTTCCTGGATCTCGCCACCCTTGTTCAGGAAGGCAGCAATCTGAGCTTCCAGGGCTTCGCTGCTAGTGGTGGCTGCCGGCGGCTTGGGGGTGCTGCTGTGGGAGGTCTTGATGCGCATTTCACTTTCTCTGTACGTAGTGGCCCGGAAGAGGCCATCTGAAACCACTGAAAAAAAAACCGGCCCGAAGGCCGGTTCTTTTTCGGCTCGTGCTTACAGCACTTGCACTTCGTCGGCTTGCATGCCTTTTTGGCCCTGCACAGCTACGAAGGAGACCTTCTGGCCTTCCTTCAGGCTTTTGAAGCCAGCGCTTTGGATAGAACGGTAGTGAACGAACAGATCGGGACCGTTATCGGTGGTAATGAAGCCGTAGCCCTTTTCATCGTTGAACCACTTGACGGTGCCGGTTTGGCGCTCGGACATTGGAATGTCTCCTAGAAACTGAGTTATTGCTGGGCTGGATCGTTCCAGCCTGTCACTGAGTGCAGAGAGTCGGCAACCGATGAAGAGGGGACCGCTAAAGTACAGACCGTTTCCCGGTGACACGTGCATCACAGCGCTCGACACAATACCTGTGCTTTCGAGGAATGCCTAACCTTTTATTCGCCGGCCGTCCGATCAGGTCGCCGACGGTCAAGCGCAAGCTACGGCACGCTGGCTCGCCGACGAACGGATTCGCACTGGCACACGACGCGCTTCGTCACTTCACGCCTGGAAATACCGCATAGGGCATCTGCGGCGTCTTGTCCGGTGGCAGGTAGGCCGGTGCCATTTCACCCGCTGCGCCGAGGTGGCGGACATAGCGATAGATGGCGATGAGGTCGTCATCTTCCATCTTGCGCAGGTTGAACCAGGGCATCGGCGGCCGCCATTCCCGGCGGGCGTGCTCCAGCCATTGCGGCTCTGTCAGGTTGTACGCCACCAGCCGCAGGTTCGAGGCATAGGTGGTACCCCAGGGACCGCGCCAGCCCAACGGGCTGCCCGTCAACCAGCGATCCTCCGGCACCTGGCCGGCCGACTCCATCCATCCTGCCGTATGGCAGTCGTTGCAGCCGGAAATCTGAATCAGATAACGCCCGCGCGCCACATCGTCGCTCTCGGCCAGGGCGGGAGTGGCCAGCAGCAAGAGCAGGGTGGGGAGGAGGGTGAAACAACGCGCATCCAATGCGCCTGGAACGTCCTGTGGGGTGGCGGATTTCGGGGTCATGGTGGCATCCACAGGGAAGATGGCGACTTGGGAAAACATAGCCCATAAGACGGCCGGTCAAGCCGTGGATCAGCGGATTGATGCGTGTCAACGCATCGGCCACCTCGGCTGGACAGCCCCGAGTTAACGGACTTTTCTAGAAAGGCGAGCGACACATGGACGGCTTCAATCGGTCAGCCGGACGACCCGCTCAAGGAGAGCGCGATGCTCCGGCAAGTCCTGGCCTCCTTCGAACTTCAGGTGGACGAAGACCTCGATGTCATGACCCAGGGCCAGACCCTTAACGGCCTGGCCGAGCAGTTGCTGAATAAGCTCGATCAGAGCTGCGACCGCAAACGACCGGACATGGTGCTGGTCCACGGGGACACCACCACCAGCTTCATCGCCGCCCTGGCCGGAAGAGGCCAACCGCAGTCTGACCGGGGTGATTGCCGATCTGCACTTCCCACCGACGAAAAAGTCCCGCGACAACCTGCTGCGCGAGAACATCTCTATCGACAAGATCGAAGTCACCGGCAACACCCTGATCGATGCCCTGTTGTGGATGCGCCAGCACCTGCATGACGCCGACTGGCGTCCCGCAGTCGATTCGCCCCTGGCGGCCCTGGATTCCGACAAGCGCCTGGTGCTGATCACCGGTCACCGCCGGGAGAATTTCGGCGGGCGTCGAGCGCACCTGCCTGGCACTGGCGGAATTGGCGGAGCGCAATCCCGACGTGCAGTTCGTCTACCCGGTGCACCTCAATCCGCAGGTACAGAACGCTGTCTACGGCGTGCTCGCCGGTCGCACCAATATCCACCTCGTCGCGCCCCAGGATTACCAGCACTTCGTCTGGCTGATGGATCGCGCCTACCTGATCCTCACGGACGCCGGCGGCATCCAGGAAGAGGCCCCGGCCCTCGGCAAGCCGCTGCTGGTGTTGCGCAAGGTCACCGAACGACCTTCCGTTCTGGAAGGCGGCACAGTATTGCTGGTAGGCACCGTGCAGCAGCGCATCGTTGACGAGACCAGCCGGCTGCTGGATGACCCCGAGACCTACCAGTCCATGAGCAAGGCCGACCAGGCGCTCTACGCTTCCAAGCACGATGGCCGCAATCGCTGCACCTACGTCGAATGACGCATTCGTCTAGCTGTCACGCAGTACTTTCAGGTCGGAATCCGCGGCGCTGAATCCGCGTTCGAGCTTGATGCGCAGTCCGAGGTCGGTACGCGAGTCGGCGAACTTGAGTGCGTCGGTCAGGGTGATGCGACCTGCCTCGAACAGGGCGAAGAGGTGCTGGTCGAACGTCTGCATGCCTTGTTCCAGGGCTCGCTCTGTAGCCGACTTCAGATCGTCCAGTTGATCCCGCAGGATCAGGTCCTTGATGTAAGGCGTACCCAGCATCAACTCCACGGCGGCTACGCGCTTCTGGGCAAGGCCCGGAACCAGGCGCTGGCCGATCATCGCCAGCAGGTTCTGCGACAGGTCGGCCAGCACTTGCCGCCGTGCCTCGTCGGGGAAGAAGCGGGAGATGCGTTCAATCGCATGACTGCTGCTCGTGCCGTGGAGGGTGGCCAGGCAGAGATGCCCGGTCTCGGCGTAATGCAGGGCATGCTGCATGGTTTCCAGGTCGCGTATTTCCCCGAGCATGATCACATCGGGCGCTTCTCGCAGCACATTGCGCAAGGCGTCGGAAAAGCTGTGAGTGTCCAGGCCAACTTCCCGCTGGTCGATGATCGAGCGTTGATGCGAATGAAGGAACTCGATAGGGTCTTCGATGCAGACAATGTGGCCATCGCGATGACGATTTCGATAATCCAGCATCGCCGCCAGGGTGGTCGATTTGCCGGAGCCGGCGGCCCCGATAACCAGGATCAGGCCGCGATCCTGCACCACCAGCTTCTCCAGAAGGGTGGGCAGGCCCAATGCTTCGATGCCGGGAATCTCACTTTTGATCAACCGTACTACCATCGAAACCTCTCCGCGCTGGTAGTACACATTGATGCGGAAGCGCCCGTTGTTCTGGATGCTGACTGCGAAGTTCATTTCAAGCTCTCGCTCGAACTCGGCCACTTGCTTCTGGGTCATCAGTTGATACGCCATCATTTGCACGTCGCCAGATTTCAGTGGCTGGTCACCGACCGGCATGCTGCGTCCTTCCACCTTGAGATGAGGCATGGCGCCCACGCTCAGGAACAGGTCGGAACCGCCCCGGTCGTGCAGAAGCTGGAGCAGGGGAAACACGTCACGGTCAGGATGGGTGGTCGAGTTGTTCATCGCGGCTCCTCATTGGCGATGAAAAGCCTAGCAGCGGCGGCCGTCGACTGACCTGATGCCCATCAATCGTTTCTGTGGTCGTGTCGCACCTCCAGGTCAATCAGTCCCCCCGCCAATCCATGAAGGCGCGCACCCGTTGTGGCAGGCGACGATGGGAATAGAGCAGGGTGACCGCCAGTGACGGCGCCTGGTCGGATACGGTGGAGCGGGGCAGCCCGAGGCTGTCGGCTGCCGGGGTGAAACTTGACAGTTCGCTGACCCGTACGAAGGTTCTCAGTAGCTCCAGCTTTTTCATCCGTGCGGCGCCTCGTTCCGGATTGTTCGATTGAGCCGATCAGTGCTTTTGAGATCAGCCTGTTTATCGCACTTAATCCGGACAATAAGCTCCTCACCCCCTCCCCACCTGTCACCAGGAGCACTGCTATGACCCGCAAGATCGCACTCATCACGGGCGCCAGCCGCGGCCTTGGCAAGAGCATGGCGCAGCACCTGGCTGCGCAGGGCATCGACATCATCGGCACCTATCACAGCAAGCTGGAGGACGCCGAATCCCTCAGCCGGGAAATCCTGGACCTCGGTGGCCACGCCGCGATGCTGCAACTGGACGTGAGCAAGAGCGGCACTTTCGACGACTTCGTCACCAGCCTGGGCCGCTTGCTGAAGAACGAATTTGGCCGCGATAGCTTCGACTTCCTGGTGAACAATGCCGGCATTGGTATCCATGCCAGCTTCGCCGAAACCACTGAAGAGCAGTTCGACCACCTGGTGAACGTCCAGCTCAAGGGCCCGTTCTTCCTCACCCAGAAGCTGCTGCCGCTGATTGCCGATGGAGGGCGCATCCTCAATATCTCTACCGGCCTCGCGCGCTTCGCCCTGCCGGGCTACGCCGCTTACGCGGCAATGAAGGGCGGTATCGAAGTGCTGACCCGCTACCAGGCCAAGGAGCTGGGCGTCCGTGGTATCTCGGTGAATGTGCTGGCCCCCGGCGCCATCGAGACCGATTTCGGGGGTGGCGTGGTGCGCGACAACTCCGAGGTGAATGCCTTCATTGCCAGCAACACCGCTCTGGGGCGCGTAGGCCTGCCGGAAGACATCGGCGCCGCGGTGGCCATGCTGCTCTCTGACGCCGGCCGCTGGATCAACGGCCAGCGGGTGGAGGCGTCGGGCGGCATGTTCCTGTAGCGGCTAACGCATTCCGTAGGCGCGATTGCATCCTGTAGAAGGGCGATTTCTGCGCTATGTGTTGCAAGCAGCTGGATTGCCCGTAGGAGCTGGCAAGCCAGCTCCTACAAAACGGTTGGCCCGCTCGCAACAGCTAACGCAGACATGGCCAATTCAATCGCCAAGCAGGACGCAGTCCTGCCCACGGAAGTCCTTGCGGCGCTAGATCCCTCATGCCCAGCCCTCTCCCAAAGGGAGAGGGGACTCGTGGCGCATTGTCCCTTGTTCCGCTTCAACCCTTGGCTTGCTTGCGGGCATGGAAGACGAAGCCGATGCTGTTCATCAGTAGCTGCGCTGCCAGGATCGAGGTCATGCCAGTCGGGTCGTAGGCGGGGGCCACTTCCACCAGGTCCATGCCGACGATGCGTCCCTGGCAGCGGTTGGCCAGGCCCTGGATGATTTCCAGCACCTCGTAGTACTGGAAGCCGCCATGGCTCGGCGTGCCAGTACCAGGGGCGATGGAGGGGTCGAAGCCGTCGATGTCGATGGTGATGTAGTAGGACTCGCACTCGGGAATCAGGTCCAGCACGCCGTCGCGGCCAAGCTTGCGCACGTCGCGCACCGAGAGAATCTTCGAGCCGGCTTCGCGAGCGGCGTTGTAGTCACTGCGGTTGGAGGAGGACACGTTGCGGATACCCATCTGGGTCATGCCGACGATGTGATCCATCTCCGAGGCGCGGCGCAGTGGATTGCCGTGGCCGAATCGCACGCCGTGGCGTTCGTCGACGAAGTCCAGGTGGGCGTCGAAGTGAATGATATGGATGGGGCCACGACCCTCGAAGGCCTTCATCACCGGCGCATGCACCGAGTGGTCACCGCCCAGCACCACCGGCATGGCGCCGGCTTCCAGCAGCTTGCGCACGGCAAACTCGATGTTGGCGTTGCTGGTATTCATATCGGTATGAACGATGTCGGCATCACCCACGTCGACGATTCGCACGTCCTCCTGCTGGAGGTACATCACGTCGTCCTCGAAGTCGTAGGCGCCGCTGTGGCCGAAGGAGAACAGGGTGGATGCCTCGCGAATGCCGCGCGGTCCGAAACGCGCGCCGGAGCGCCATTGGGTCCCCATGTCGTTGGGCGCGCCAAGCACTGCAACGTCCGCGTTCAGGGCGTCCCAGTCGGTGCAGATGGGCGACTTGGCGAAGGTGCAATGGCCGACGAAGGGCAGATTCAGGCGACCGTTTTCATAGCTGTTGCTGGACATGTTCAGGCGACTCCACGTTGTTCTTGTAGGGTGACCGGCAGGGTGCTCGCACCTCGACCATGGCCTTATCCTGGGCTTTACCTGCGCCTTGAAAAATGACGATGATGCGATGCGCAAATCGACATAACCGATGTAATCCCTAGCCTGTGAGGTGCAGGATGATTCAATTGCACGATGTGGACCTGAAGCTGCTCAGGGTCTTCAACACCATCGTCAAGTGCGGAGGATTCTCGGCTGCCCAGGCCGCCCTCAACGTTGCCCAATCCACCATCAGCGAGCAGATGGCGCACCTGGAAACGCGGCTCGGAGTCAAGCTTTGCGAACGTGGGCGCAGCGGCTTCCGCCTGACCGAGCAGGGCCAGGCGATACACGAGGCCACCCTGCGCCTGCTGGGCGCGGTGGAGGACTTCTGCGTGGATGCCGATGTGCTCAAGCGTCAGGTCAGCGGCACCCTAAACCTCGGGGTGATCGACACCACCATCACTGACCCGGCTTGCCCTCTGAAGACGACCACCCAGCGTTTCGTCCAGCGCGGCCACGACGTTCACCTGCACGTTTACATTGGCACTCCGGCCGAGCTGGAAGAGCGGGTGCTGGATGGTCGCCTGCACCTGGCGGTGGGGCATTTCCCGTTTCGTGTGCCGGGGTTGTCCTATTCGCCGCTGTACCAGGAAAGTCATGGCTTCTACTGCGGCCGCAACCACGCGCTGTTCGGCATCACTGCGCCCAAGGTGGATCTGCTGGAGCGCATCGCTGCCAGCCGCGTGGTGGCGCGCGGTTACCTGCAGCAGCGCGACCTTCAGGCCCTGGGCGTGGAAAAGGCCGCCGCCACGGTCGACAACGTCGAGGCCCAGGCCATGCTGATTCTCTCGGGGGCCTATGCCGGCTTCCTGCCCGAGCACTACGCGCGGCAATGGGTGGAGGCGGGCGACCTGGAACACCTGGGGCCTGGCCGTCTGCAACTGCTCTCGGCCTTCGAGACGATCACCCGGCGCGGGGTGGCGACGCCCATGATCCTGCGCGCCTTCCTCGATGAACTGCTCAATGGCGCCCGTACCCTCGCGGCGCAGAACAAGATTGACCGGGGCCAGTAATGCGAATCCACGTCACCTTCATCGACCGCGTCGGCATTACCCAGGAAGTCCTGGCGCTGCTGGGCGCGCGCAACCTCAACCTGGACGCGGTGGAGATGATCCCGCCCAACGTCTACATCGACGCACCGGCCTTGTCGCAGACCGTGCTGGACGAGCTCTACGACGCCCTGTTGCGAGTGGATGGCGTGCGGGCCGTGGAGCTTGTCGACATCCTCCCCGGCCAGCGCCGGCACTTGCAGCTGGATGCCTTGCTCGCCGCAGTGAGCGACCCGGTGCTGGCGGTGGACCCCGGCGGCCATGTACTGCTGGCCAATCCGGCCCTGGTCGGGCTCTATGGCCGCGAGCCGGCAGGGGAGCCGCTGTCCAGTCTGTTCGCCGAGGCGGACCTGGCGCAGACCCTGATCGACAAGGGCTTCCGCCTGCCCATGTGCGAGGTGAGCTTCCAGGGCCAGGCCCTGTTGCTGGATGCCACGCCCATCAGCGGCGGTACGGATGCCTTGGTGGGCGGCCTGCTGACCCTCTACCCGCCGAGCCGGATCGGCGAGCGCCTGGCGTCCCTGCACCACGACCATGCCGAGGGGCTGGACGCGTTGCTGGGCAAGTCGGCCGAGCTGAAAGCGCTCAAGGCGCGGCTGCGCAAGGTGGCCAGCCTGGACGCGCCGTTGCTGATCCAGGGCGAAACCGGCACCGGCAAGGAATTGGTGGCCCGCGCCTGTCACGCCATGAGCGCGCGCCGCGATGCCCCCTTCCTCGCGCTCAACTGCGCGGCTCTGCCGGAGAGTCTGGCCGAGAGCGAGCTGTTCGGCTATTCGGCCGGCGCCTTCACCGGCGCCCAGCGCGGCGGCAAGCCGGGGTTGCTGGAACTGGCCGACAGCGGAACGGTGTTTCTCGATGAAGTGGGGGAGATGTCGCCTTACCTGCAGGCCAAGCTGTTGCGCTTTCTCAGCGACGGCTGCTTCCGCCGTATCGGTGGCGACCGCGAGGTACAGGTGAACGTGCGCGTACTCTGCGCCACTCACCGCAACCTGGAGCGCATGGTGGCGGAGGGCGGCTTCCGCGAAGACCTCTATTACCGCCTCAATGTGCTCAACCTGATGGTGCCGCCCCTGCGCGAGCGCGGGCAGGACATCCTCCTGCTGGCCGAGCACTTCCTGCGCCAGGCCTGCGCGCAGATCCAGCGCCCGCCCTGCCGCCTGGCCCCGGCCACCTACCCGGTGCTGCTGGGCAATCGCTGGTCGGGCAACGTGCGCCAGCTGCAGAACGTGATCTTCCGCGCCGCCGCCATCAGCGAAGGCGAGCTGATCGACTGCGACAGCCTGGAACTGGCCGGCACCGCCCTCAAACCCCAGCAGGGCGACCCGCTGGACGTGACCAGTCTGGAGGAGGCCGTCCAGGGCTTCGAGAAGAACCTGCTGCAGCGCCTCTATGCGGCCTATCCCTCCACGCGGCAGCTGGCTGTGCGGCTGAATACCTCCCACACAGCCATCGGCCAACGGCTGCGCAAGTACGGTATCTCGCGTGGCTGAGTGGTTCTCTGTGAGGTGCGAATGACCTGGCTGCTCCGTGCCGGCAGGTCCCGCGGTTCGATTACGTTCCGCTGGAGCGATTTCGCTCCGTTTCCGTCAAGGCCCTGATTCTCGGGGCTTTGCGCCATTCAGGCCAATCGATGCTCCATGTGATGTTGGAGCGATATCGTTCCATTGTGGCGAAGGTATGCCATGGGTAATGTTTTAAGTATTTGATTTATAAGCATTTTTATAAATTGGCATTGCCCTTGCTCTTGTTCAGTCAGCCGAGCCCATAAAACGCTCGGGACCCCACCTGATAACAAGAGGACGATCCATGAGCACGCTGCGTTTTACTCCCGAGCACGAATGGCTGCGCGTTGAAGCCTCCGGCGAACTGACTGTTGGCATTACCAGCTTCGCCCAGGAGGCCTTGGGGGATGTGGTGTTCGTGCAGCTGCCGGATGCCGGCCGCTACGACGAGGGGCAGGAAGTTGCGGTGCTGGAGTCGGTGAAGGCTGCCAGCAATATCACCATGCCGCTGACCGGCGAGGTGATCGAGGTGAACCAGGCCCTGGCCGACAACCCCGAGCTGGTCAACGAGGCGCCCATGGACGACGGCTGGTTCTTCCGCATCCGCCCGGACAATCCCGAGGCGTTCGCCGGCCTGATGGATCAGACCGCCTATGACCGTTTTCTCGCCGACAACGCCTGAGCCGGGGCCGCCATGACCAGAGCACATCTTTCCTTGGGCACCGAGAACGAGTTCGTTGCCCGCCATATCGGTCCGCGCGATGCAGATATCACCGCCATGTTGACGCTGACCGGCTATGCCTCGCTGGACGCGCTGATCGCCAGCGTCATCCCGGACAGCATCAAGGGCACCAGCGTGCTCGACCTGCCGGCCGGGCAGGGCGAGGCCGAAGCGCTTGCGGCGATCAAGGCCATCGCCGCGAAGAACCAGCTGTTTCGCAACCACATCGGCCAGGGCTACTACCCCTGCCACACGCCGACGCCGATTCTGCGCAACCTGCTGGAGAATCCGGCCTGGTACACCGCTTACACCCCCTACCAGCCGGAAATCTCCCAGGGCCGCCTGGAAGCCCTGCTGAACTTCCAGACCCTGGTCAGCGATCTCACCGGCATGGAGATCGCCAACGCCTCTCTGTTGGATGAGGCCACCGCTGCCGCCGAGGCCATGACCTTCTGCAAGCGCCTGGCCAAGAACAAGGCGCCTGCGTTTTTCGCCTCCAGCCATTGCCATCCGCAGACGCTCGATGTGCTGCGCACCCGTGCCGTGCCGCTGGGCATCGAAGTGGTCATCGGTGACGAGTCCGGGCTGGATGACCTGTCCGGCTACTTCGGCCTGCTGCTGCAATACCCCGCCAGCACAGGCCATGTGCCGGACCACCGTGCCCTGGTGCAACGTGCCCATGGGGCCGGTGCGTTGGTGGCGGTCGCCGCCGACCTGTTGGCCCTGACCCTGCTCACCCCGCCCGGCGAGTTCGGTGCCGACGTCGCCCTGGGCAGCGCCC
>NZ_SSOK01000011.1:0-3282 GCF_029871195.1 Pseudomonas sp. BN415 | reverse complement strand
CGCCGAGCACATCTGCTTCCGCCCGGCGCGACTGGCCAAACCGGTGATCGCCGGCACCATACCGGCGCGGGTCACCAGCCCGCAGGCGGGCGACCTCTACAGCCACATCGACCTGGAAGGCCGCTACAAGGTCAACTTCCTCTTCGACCAGGACACCTGGCCCGCGGGGCAAGAAAGCATGTGGCTGCGCCTGGCGCGGCCCTATGCCGGCGACACCTACGGGCTTCACCTGCCGCTGATCCAGGGCACCGAGGTCGGCATCGCCTTCGAGCACGGCGACCCCGACCGGGGCTTCATCGCCTTCGCCCTGCACGACAGCCAGCACCCGGACCTGGTGACCCTGAAGAACTACAAGCGCAACGTGCTGCGCACCCCGGCCAACAACAAACTGCGGCTGGACGACACCCGCGGCCAGGAACACATCAAGCTCAGCACCGAACACAGCGGCAAGAGCCAGCTCAACCTCGGTCACCTGGTGGACGGGCAGCGGCAGAAACGCGGTGAGGGCTTCGAGCTACGGACCGATGGCTGGGGCGCCATCCGCGCCGGCAAGGGGGTGTTCATCAGTGCCGACGAGCAGGCCCGTGCCCAGGGTCAGGTGCTGGCGATGAACGAAACCCTGGCGCGGTTGCGGGAAGCGGGGGAGCAACTGCGGGTGCTTTCCGACGATGCCCAGACCGCCACCGCCGACCCGGCGGACGTGCAGGCTCAACTGACCTTCATGCGCGAGCAACTCGAACAGCTGCGCGAAGCCGTGGTGCTGCTCAGCGCCCCCCAGGGCATCGCCCTCACCAGCGGCCGGCACCTGCAGCTAGCCGCCGAACGCAACCTCATCGCCAACGCCGGCAAGGATGCGGCCCTCAGCGTGGTCCGGCGCCTATTCATCGGGGTGGGCGAGGGCGTCAGCCTGTTCGTGCGCAAGCTGGGGCTGAAGCTCATCGCCAACCAGGGCGCGGTCAAGATCCAGGCGCAGAACGACCGCCTGGAGCTGATGGCCCGCCATGGCCTGGACATCGTCAGCACCGAGGATGAAATCCATATCACCGCCAAGCAGAAGATTGTCCTCAACGCCGGCGGCAGCTACATCAGCCTCGACCCCTACCGCATCGAGTCCGGCACCCAGGGTGAGCACCTGATCAAGGCGGTGCATTTCGACTACCAGAAAGGCAAGGCTCCCCAGGCAAGGTCCCTGCCCGTCTTGCCCCTGGAAGTGCAGCCGCCCTTGCGCTTTGACGAGCAATTCCAACTCTTCGCAGACGATGGCCAACGAACCCTGGCCGCCATGCCTTACAAGATCACGGGCGCCTCAGGGCGCACCTGGCGCGGCGTGACCGACAGTCAGGGATTCACCCAACGTATTTACACCTCCAGGCCCGAGGCGCTCTCGGTGACTTATGGCGAGGAGTTGGAAGAGGAGGAGGAAGAGGAAGAACTGCCCGACGGCATCGTATTGCGCCTGGGGCTGTTCTTCGATGGCACCGGCAACAACCTGGCCAACGCGGCCGCTGTCGCGCAATGCCAACGCGACGATTTGGATCAGTTCAGCGTGGACGAACTGGCGACGATAATCCGGCAATGCGAAGGCTACGGCTACGCCGGGCTCGATGGCAGCAGTTTTACTCGGACGCCCGGCAACAGCTACGGCAATGCGCCGAGTAACGTGGCACATCTCTATGACCTGTATCCCGATAACGCAACGGTTCCAGTCGCTGCTGAAGCAGATATCGGGTACGTCAAGATTTACCTCGAAGGTATCGGCACCCGCAGCGGCGGCGAGGATTCGCTCTATGGCCAGGGCACCGGTAAAGGTGAAACCGGGGTGGTGGCGCGGGTCGAGCAGGCCCCGGCGAAAATAGAGGAGCAGTTGCGGGACTTTATCGCGGCCAACCCTGGCATCCGTGTTCGTGCCGTGGAGTTCGATCTGTTCGGTTTCAGCCGGGGCGCGGCGGCGGCACGGCACTGTGCCAACGAACTGCTCAAGCCCGGTCGCGGCGTGTTCCAGGCGCTGTTGCGCGCAGGCCGTTTCGGCTTGCGGCCAGGGTTCGACCCGGCCATTCACGTGAGCCTCAACTTCATCGGCCTGTTCGATAGCGTGGCGGGACTGGTCAGCCTGTCAGACGGCGATTTCAGCGCGGCTAACGCCAGTAACCCTGGAGTCAACCTCTACTTACCGGCGGGCTGTGCACGGAAGGTGGTCCAGCTGCGCGCTCGCGATGAATGCCGCCACAACTTCGCCCTCAACAGCGTGCAGCCAGGGCATGAGCAGATCAGCCTGCCGGGTGTGCACTCCGACATTGGCGGTGGGTACCTGCCCCGCGGAAGGGAGCGTCTGCTGGTTACCCGGCCTCGGCGAATGATCCTGACGCGTCGGCAAGCACCAACGGACCATCCGCTATGGCAACAGGCGCGCGCTCGGGTCAATGCCCTGCTCGCCGGCGGCCTGGCGGGAGAAGGTGACATCGAGATCACCTGCTGGCCGATCGCCATGCCGCCTCGGGGCGACCGCGACAGCCAGGAACGCCATTTCTTGGTGGCCGTCGTCCTGGACCGGCCTGTGCGGGGCGAGCTCGCCCTGATTGGCCTGCGAGTGATGCGTGAGCTGGGCGTGCGCCATGGGGTGCCATTCGATGTCATCAGTGATGAAGACAAACGCTTCAAGCTGCCGGAGGACTTGCAGGCGATTGCCTCTACAACATTGGAATCGGTGCTGGCCGGTATCGAGGTTCAACTTAGCCTGGAACAGGAGCGGCTGCTGCGCGGCCATTACATCCATCGATCCGCGCACTGGACGCCGAGCAGCGGCGTCCTGGTCAACAAGCCCGCGGAAAACGATACCCGCAACGTCTACCCCAACCAGCCGCACAAGGATCACCCGGTATGAAGCGCCTGGTGTTGTCTGCCGTCCTGCTGCTGAACCTGGGTGCCTGTGCCCGCGATCACAATGGCTGGGCACCTCCTGGCCCGCCAAGGTTGCCGTATGACACGTGGTACGTCGGCCTGGCCGCGCCCCGCTACATGGAGGTGTGGGTGGAAAGCGTGGATGTGCTGGATCAGCGCGGTATGGCGTTTTTCCGTGTTCACGGTGGAGTCGCGGCGTATACGAACAAAGCGGAGGGCTGGCACCAGGGGGGTGGGGCGATGAAGCCGGTGAGCAACGTCGACCTGCCGGAGATGCTCTTCGTGCGCTGGCAGTCGCTGGTGGAGCCGCAGACCTACAAAGCCACTATTCCGATCCCGCCGTGGGTGCGGGAGGAGATGGTCAGGCCGGAACGGGTGTTTTGC